>DASZUP010000957.1:0-8764 GCA_035547635.1 Pirellulales bacterium | reverse complement strand
TCGCTGGTGCTCAGCTTTCGCGTCCGCTGCATGAAGCCCGAGACGCAAATCTACGCCCATGCCGCCGAGTTGGCCGGCGCAGCGCCGCACGAGATTTTCTTCGTCGATGACGTCGCGGGCCACGTCGCCGCCGCGCGCCGGTTCGGCTTCGACGCCGTCCAGTACACGACGCCCGAGGCGCTGGCGGCCGAGCTGAGACAACGGGGCGTGGACTGAATACGAATACGAAGACGCTGCGATACGCGCGACTTGCTAAGTCTGCTCAGGGGGCCGATTCAATGGCCGACCGCATTGCGGACAACTGACCGCCTGGCGCGAGACGAGACGCCCGCAATCAGGGCAAGGTTGAAGGTTCGGATTGGGCGAGGCGGAATTTCGCCGCAATACGGGGAGCACGAAAAGAAGCGTTCCGCCAAGCAGCAGACCTGGACATATAACGCCCAGGATCATCAGCTCCATGGGATTCACACCAAACATCGCCCTCCCCTTTTTGAAACTGCCTCATCTTCGAAACCAGGCGCTGACTCCAGCTAGCTGCAAAACAACCGGGGGGCTTACGCCCCCCGCTCGCCTGTTTTGTTTCTGATCGCTTTATAGATAGGTGTTAATCAAGTTCTCGATCATCTCCTGGCGACCGCTGCGGTTGGGCGTGATCTCGCCCTTGTCCAGCATGTACTTCTCCAGCGAAGCGAAGCTGGCTTTGCCGGCTTCGATCTCGGCGCCAATGCCGCCGTCCCAGGAGCTGTAGCGGTCTTTGACGATCTGGGCCAGTTTCCCATCGGCCCGGATGGCGGCGGCAATCTTCAGGCCGTGGGCAAACGCATCCATGCCGCCGATATGGGCATAGAACAGGTCGATGGGCTCGAAGCTGTCGCGTCGCACCTTGGCGTCGAAGTTGACGCCGCCCGGCGCCAGACCGCCATACTTGAGAATCGAAAGCATGCACTGCGTGGTGAGATAAACGTCCGTCGGGAACTGGTCGGTATCCCAGCCCAGCAGCAAGTCGCCGGTGTTGGCGTCGATCGACCCCAAGAAGCCCTGGGCGCCGGCGTATTCCAACTCGTGCTGCATGGTATGGCCGGCCAGCGTGGCGTGGTTGGTTTCAATGTTCATCTTCACCTTGTCGGCCAGGCCGTTGGCGCGCAGGAAGTTGATGCAGGCCGCGCAATCGAAGTCGTACTGGTGCTTGGTCGGCTCCTTGGGCTTCGGCTCGAACAGGAACTGTCCGGTGAACCCGATCTGTTTGGCGTAGTCGACCGCCATGTGCATGAAGCGGGCCAGGTGATCCAGCTCGCGTTTCATGTCCGTGTTCCAGAGATTCATGTAGCCTTCTCGCCCGCCCCAGAACACATAGTTCTCGCCGCCCAACTCCTTGGTCACTTCAATCGCCTTCTTCACCTGGGCCGCGGCGTAGGCGAAAGCGTCGGCGTTGCAACTGGTGGCGGCGCCGTGCATGTAGCGTGGATTGCTGAACAAATTGGCCGTACCCCACAGCAGCTTGATCCCGCTGCGCTGCTGCTCCTGCTTGAGCACCTTGACGATCTCATCGAGGTTCTTGTTGCTCTCGGCCAGCGTGGCGCCTTCGGGGGCGACGTCGCGATCGTGGAAGCAGTAGAACTCGGCGCCCAGCTTCTCCATAAACTCGAACGCCACCCTCGCGCGGTTCTTCGCATTCTCGACGGAATCTTGGGCCGCTTCCCAAGGACGATGCATCGTGCCGGGCCCGAACGGATCGCTGCCGGCGCCGCGGAACGTGTGCCAATAGGCCACGCTGAAACGGAAGTGGTCCTTCATCGGCTTGCCTTCGACCACTTCGTCCGGATTGTAGTGGCGAAAGGCCAGAGGGTTCTTGCTCGAGGGGCCTTCGAACGGGATTTTGCTGATTTCAGGGAAGGCGGACATAGGTTGGTTCTCTCAGACGTTCGATGGGTTGCGTGCGGATATTGAGCGGTCGCATTGAAAACGGCATCGTGCCAAATTAGAAAGCCGCTGGCAACTTCAACTGTGCATTCGCGGCAGATCGTCCCCCTGGTCGATAATTTCGGCCTCGGCGGCGGAAAGTTCTTCGAGCCGGGAACGTACTTCTTCTTCCGTGGCGAACAGCCGGGCCATCTGCACGTAACTGGCATGATGCCGGGCTTCGGATTCGAACAGGCTCTGGTAGAAATCCGCCAATTCGCGGTCGCGCAGCCGATCCTTGAGCAGGGCGAAACGTTCACACGAGCGGGCCTCGATCAAGGCCGCCACCAGCAAGCGGTCGACGGCCTTGCCCGGCTCCTGCTTGCGCACCAGTTCGTTCAATCGGGCGCCGTAGCTGCTCGGCTTCAAGCGACGAAAGCGGATGCCGCGAGTTTCCAAGAGGTCGATGACCTGGCGGAAATGATCCAGCTCTTCATTCACGATCTCCGAGAGCGGCTTGACCAGCTCGACCTTGTCCACGTAGGCAAAGATCAGGTTCATGGCCGTCCCGGCCGCTTTCTTCTCGCAATGTGCGTGATCCAGCAGCAATTCTTCCAGATGCTCTTCCACCTCGGCAAGCCATCGCGGCGCGGTGCTGGTTTTGAGACTCAACATAAATACGAACCAACGGCGGGACGAAGCGTTGACGGGCGACGGGAGCGAAAACCTCACGGCCTGCCGCCCAGGCCGGACGAATGATTCTCGCATCGCTGCGTAACCGGCCAACGCCATGATTCTACTCGCCGCAGGCTTCGTGAGAAGTCGCCAGCGGCAATGCTCCGGGCGGAAGGCTCACAAACGCGACGGCGGAGAGCTTTCCGGCGGCAGTTCCCGGCCGTAAGCCGCAGCCACCAGCGTCAGGTAAAGCATCGGAGACCAGCGTTTTAACCGCCACAGCCATCGGGCCCGGCGGCCGACGACCACATACAGCTTCCGCCGGCGCATGGCCTGCACGGCGAATTCTGCAACGCTGTCCGCGGTCAGTGAGGACAGTTGCATTCTCTCCAGAGCGGCCTGACGCTGCTCCTCTCTTTCGAAGTGCCCCTGCTCGACCAGGCCGGTCAGGAAGAAACCGGGGCAAAGCACGGTCACGCCGACTCCGTACGGTCGCAACTCGGCGCACAGCGTTTCCGAAAGGGCCAGCACGCCGGCCTTGGAAACGTTGTAGGCCGCCATCGAAGGCGCCGCAGCAAAGGCCGCCGCCGATGCGGTGTTGATAATCTGCGACCGCCCGGGATGGCTCTTCAGCCACTCGACGAACACATGGCAGCCGTGAATCACGCCCCACAAATTGACTTCGAGCAGGCGACGCCACTCGGCCATCGGAAACCGCCCGACGTCTCCGGCCCCGGCCACGCCGGCATTGTTCGCCAGCAGGTCGAGCTGCGTCCATTCACTCCGCAGGCGATCGTGCAGGGCGGACCACTGATCCAGATCGGTGACGTCGAGCCGCTCGCAACGTCCTTTGCCGCCCGCCTGCTCGACGAGCTGCAAGGTTTCCCGATTGCCCTGCTCGTTGACGTCGGCCAGCGCCAGCCGCCAGCCATCGCGCGCCAAACGCACGGCCAGCGCTCGGCCCAAACCGCTGGCCGAACCGGTGATGATTCCCGTACGGCGCTCGTCAGACATCGACTCGGCTCGCGTGCAATGGGAGCGGCACGACAGAACGGCCGTTGAGCTCCGTTCCGTCCGTCCGCTTATTGGGCCTTATCCGCAGCCTCAGTTTCCCGGACGGCGACACGCTCATCGTGCGTCGCTCTGCGGGAGAAGACGAGCACCTTGGACCAGGTCCGGCGCGGATGGGCGGGGATGGCCAGCACTTGCTCGTAGCCTGCCTCCGGATTGCACAATTGCGCGCGATCGAAGGTCCGTTCGTCGACCTCCAGCACGATGTACGACCAGGGGCGAGACTCGGGCGCCAGCACCAGGCCGATAGGGAGATTCGGCGCCTCGGGGCCCAGCAGCAGCCCCTGCATCTCGGAATAGAAGCGCACATAGCCGGAAGTGGCCAGCACGGAATCGCCCGGATGACCATGTTCCTTGATCCAACATGCGGCCTCGACCAGCGATGAGTAGACGCCATGCAACGGACGAACCGACTTGGGCAGCAGTCCTAACAGAATGACCAGCATGACGGCCGTCAATGCCCGCCTTGGCGGGTGCAAGGGCGGAACGTACGCAGCGAGCCGCTCGGAAAGCCAAATCGTTCCGGCGGCGGTCGCCGGCAGCATCATGCCGATCAGCGGCATGACATGCCGGTGGCTGACGTAACCCGCCGTCATGAACAGCAGCACCAGCATGCCCATGTGGCAAAAGATCAGCACGGTCGTCATTCGCGACGCAGCGACGTCTGCGCGCAGCCGGGTGGGTGCGAAGACCCAGGCGCCCAACGGGATCAGCAGCAAATAATAGAATCCCTGGCCCACTTCCTTGCCCAGTTCGCAGCAACCGACCGCGAATGCGCCGAGCCGCGACGCGGGACGGGTGAACTCGTCGGGAAGCTTGGCGCCCGGCAAGGGCTCGGAGAGCAGGCCTTCGGTGGGCTCGATGTCGGCCGCTGCGATTTCCAGCGCAGTCGGCTCGTGCTGGAACGGGTTCTTCTTGCTGGTGAACTTGCCGGCCAGAATCCCATACGGCGCGGCGATAGCCAACAGCACGGCGCCGACCGCCGCCACCTTGACCAAGGAGCGGGTCAGGCTCTGCCCCTCATAACGCCAAAGTTGCGCCAGCAACAGCACTCCGGCCGTCAGGCCGACGATCAGTCCTTCCGGTCGAACCCAATACGCCATGCCGCTGGCGACGCAGGCGGCCGCGAACCAGCGCACGCTGCTACGCGCCAGCCCTTCGCAGGTCAGCCAGACGCCGGCCAGGTAGAACATCATGTGGGGCGTATCGCTGAGGACGTCGGAGGCGTTCTGCCGCAGCAAGGGCCAGACCGCCGCCATCAGCGCCGCGACGTCGGCCACGCGGCGATCAAAGATCCGTCTGGTCAGCAGCCAGATCATCACGACGGAGACCACGCCCGCCAGCCCCGCAGCCAGTCGCCCGCCCAGAATCCAGGCTTCAAAGTCGCTCATGCCCGGCAGCCAGCGAGTGAGCGAATAGCCGGCCAGCACCATGGCCGGATAGCCGGGATGCTGGTCCTCGACGTGCATGGCGCCGATCCAGTCCGCGCGCAATTCGGCGGCGATGCGGATGAAGCTCATGCCGTCTTTGGCAATCACCGGCGAGCGCGCGACCATGATCGCCTGCAACACGACCGTCAAGAAAAGGGCCGTGAACAGGCCCAGGCCCGGGCCGCGCCGCCAGAGTTTATCAGGCTCAGTAAGCATTTTTTTCGGCCAACATCTTGAAGGGCGTAAGGATCAGAATGAACAGGTCGAACGCGGCGGACCAATGACGAATGTAGTACAAGTCGAAGTCGAGCCGCATGCTGATCGAAGTGTTGCCGCGCAGCCCGTTCAACTGCGCCCAGCCGGTCAACCCCGGCAAGACGCTGTGCCGCTGCATGTAAGCGGGCAGCTCTTGCGAGAATTTTGCCACAAAGTAGGGACGCTCCGGCCGCGGGCCGACCAGGCTCATCTCGCCGCGCAGCACGTTGATCAACTGCGGCAGTTCGTCAATGCTCCATCGCCGCAGAAAGGCGCCGAAGGGCGTGCGCCGCGGATCATGCTCCTGCGCCCAGACCGGGCCGGTGGCCTCTTCGGCGTCGACGCGCATCGTGCGAAACTTGAGGAGGTTAAACCGGCGGCCTCCCAGTCCTACTCGCTCTTGCCGGTAAATCGCCGGACCGGGGCTGGTCAGCTTGATGAACAGTGCGACGGCCAGCATGGGAATGCCGCACAGCGTCAGCAGAATCAGCGAGCCGAAGAAGTCGACCGCCCGTTTTACCACCACGCCGAAACCCAACGCCAGCACGGGACAGGCGTCGATGTCCACCGAATCGTCGACCACGGCGCCGGCCGACGTTCCGGCCAGGCGAAAGTGCGGTTTGGCGCCATGCTTCGCGGGACGCAACGGACGCCGAACGACGTCCGTCCCGCTGGTTTGAGCCTGGTTTTCGTTCACGTGAACCTGCCGTAATGGGTCTGTCGAAGGGCGTTCCAAATCAAGCTGCCTGGCGATAGGCCGCAACGGTTTGCCGAGCACAGCTTTCCCAGGAAAACAACGCGGCCCGGGCCGGGCCGGCCGTCTGCAGCGAGCGCCGCAGCGACTCGTCATCCAGCAACTGCAACAATCCGGCGGAGATCTCGTCGGGCGACGACGGATCGACATAGACCGCCGCCTCCCCCATGACTTCGGGCAGCGAGGCGGCCCGACTGCAGAGCACCGGCGTGCCGCACGCCGCAGCTTCCAGCGGGGGCAAACCAAAACCTTCATAGAAACTGGGGAAACAGAACACGCTGGCCGATTTCATCAGCGCCGGAACGTCTGTTTCGTCCACATAGCCGACTTCCCGCAGCACGCCGCGGCCATGAAGCTCGTCCAGGGCGCGGCGGAAATAGTTCTCCTTCCAGCCGGACATTCCCGCCAGCACCAGCGGGTACTCGCGCTGCAACCGCTCGGGCAGCATCCGGTAGGCCTGGATCAGGCCTTGCAGATTCTTGCGAGGCTCCAGCGTGCCCAGGTAAAGCACGAATTGAGCGGGCAATTCCAGCCGTCGCCGGACTTCTTCTTTCCGCAGCTCGTGCGCCGGGTCCGCGAAGTATTCGAGATCAACCCCCAACTGCGTGACGACGACCCGGCGAGGATCAACGCCAGGGCAAAGCTCCAGCAACTCATCGCGTGTGAAGCGACTGTCGGTAACGATGACTCGCGAGCGTCCAAGCGTCACGCCCATCCGCCGCCGCAGCCACGCCAGCCGATCCTTGGGCAGGAACTGCGGGTAGCGAAGATAACTCATGTCATGCACCGTCGTGACCAGCGGCAGCTTGAACTGAGGCGAGACGAAGTTGGTTTCGTGGAACAAGCTCCATGCGGCGCCCCGGGTCTGGCTCGCCAGTCGAATGCGACGCCAGCGGTCGGCCCAGTCGCGACAGCGCGGCCAGGCGCTGCGGATAATGCGTTTCAGCCGTTCGTGTCGGGCTGCGTTGGGCCGCTGGCGGACGGCGTCCAGAAAAGATCCCAGCGTCACCACGTCGCGGCCGTTGAAGACGCCTAGCTCTTCCACGCCGGCGCCGGCCGGAAGTCGGGCCAGCGCTTCCAGCAGGCGCAGGCCGTATTGGCCAACGCCGGTAAGCCGTCCCAGCATGGGAGCTCCGTTCAATAGGATCCGCATGGCGCCTTGCCCGTTAGTTCAGCGACGTGAAGTGATCGAAGACGTGGTGCGACGCCGCAGTCTGTCGAGTCGGCGCCGGATTGGCAGGCTTTATCGGGTGAGGCCAGTTTGAGGCTTGAGAATTCTTTGGCGGCGCCGGGAGATTTTTGAAAGTTTTTGCGGCCGCGGTTCGACATTTCGCCGCCAGAGGGAGCCGCCGGCCTGCCCAGGTTTCGCGGACTGCGGAAACGCGGCGCGCCGCCCCGTTTGCCCGCCTTCAGCCGCTCCCGGAGCTTGCGCAGGTCCTGCGAAGTTTCCCTTGACACGCGCCAACCGATCTCACTATCATCCCGCCGCTTCGGATGCCAGCGAAGCGGTTCGCCGAGGAGCCGCCGGAGTTTCCGAAAGAATCGTTAAGGTCGCCGATCGAGATCGCCGAAACTGTTGGCGACGAGCCGCAGCAGGCGTCAGGCAGGCTCGGTCTCGAACTGCGACAAACGCCTGCGGGTGCGCATTTCCTCTCTCGTTTGCCGGGCGACCGGCTTGCTTTGCAGCGAAATGGGACGGCGAGCCTGCGGAAAGCAACAGCGTCTTCGAAAAACCTCCGGTCGTGAACCATCCCTTCAAGCAGGAGTTGGCTTTACCAATATGGCAGGCACAGCACTTATCACGGGCATCACAGGGCAAGACGGTTCCTACCTGGCCGAACTCCTGCTGGAGAAGGGCTATCAGGTGCACGGCATGTTTCGCCGCTCAAGCACTGAAACCTTCGAACGCATTGCCCATCTCGAGGGACGCGTCGAGTTGCATCCAGGAGATCTGTTGGATCAGCAATCGCTGGTCACGCTGCTGGAAAAGACGCAGCCCGCGGAAGTCTATAACCTTGCGGCGCAGAGCTTCGTTCCGACCAGTTGGCAGCAGCCGCAGCTGACCGGCGAAGTCACCGGCCTGGGCGTGACGCGGATGCTCGACGCCATTCGTCTCGTCAACCCGAAGATTCGCTTCTATCAGGCCAGTTCCAGCGAAATGTTCGGCAAAGTGCACGAGACCCCGCAGCGAGAAACCACTCCCTTCCATCCCCGCAGCCCCTATGGCGTGGCCAAGGTCTACGGCCATTACATCACGATGAACTATCGTGAAAGCTACGGAATGTACGCCTGCTCGGGCATCTTGTTCAATCACGAGTCGCCGCGCCGCGGACTGGAATTCGTAACTCGCAAGATCACGCACGGCGTGGCCCGCATCAAGCTGGGGCTGGCCGACGAACTGCGGCTCGGCAACCTGCAAGCCCAGCGAGACTGGGGCTTCGCGGGCGATTACGTCCGCGCCATGTGGATGATGCTGCAGCAGGACGAGGCCGACGACTATGTGATCGGCACGGGCGAAACGCACAGCGTTGAAGAATTCGTGCAAATCGCCTTCGACCGCGCGGGGCTGGACTGGCGCAAGCACGTAACGATCGATCCCAAGTTCCACCGGCCGGCGGAAGTCGACCTGTTGCTTTCGGATCCTGCGAAAGCCGCGGCATCGCTCGGCTGGAAACCGGAA
>DASZUP010000956.1:0-1945 GCA_035547635.1 Pirellulales bacterium | reverse complement strand
CCGTGGCTGGCCTCGAAGCTCCTGGCCTCGAAGCTCCTGGCCTCGAAGCTCCTGGCCTCGAAGCTCCTGGCCTCGAAGCTCCTGGCCTCGAAGCTCCTGGCCTCGAAGCTCCTGGCCTCGAAGCTCCTGGTCTCGAAGCTCAAGGGCAACTGCCCGTATTGCTGCTGCTCGGATTGTTGCTGGGCCGGGCTCGCCGTAGCCGGGTCGACCGCAGAGGCCGGCGAGGCGTCACAGTCAATCGCCAGCAACCGCCGCTCTTCAAGCTGCTCGATCGCGCCGCTCCAATCTGGCCGCCAGGCTCGAACTCTCGGGCAGCGGCTGGGCGCGCGGCGGCGACGTTTGGCCGCTGCGGGTTGAGATTCCTGCCTTGCGAGCTTCTTTCGCATCATTCGGCTCCGCGTTTGTCGGTGCAGCGGGGTGGTCGGTGCGGCGGGTTGGCAGCGCATTGGCATGCCAGAGGGTCGGGTCGCACTATTTGAGATATGCGCGAAGCGGTATTTTTCTGACACGCCAGAAAAAAGTTTTTGCATTTTGGTTGCGGGTCAGTGAAAATCGGAGTCTCCGCAGTGCCGCCGGGGCAGAACAAGCGGAGCCCGCTCAAGTGCGCTTACGGCCTTTTCCCAACGACGAACAGACGCCCGATGGACAGGACGCCGGTTAGTTTGTTGGTCCGCCTGCAAAAGCCGGGAGACCAGGAGGCCTGGTCGAAGTTCGTCTCATTGGCCACGCCCATGTTGCTGGGCTGGGCGCGTAGCGCAGGGGTGAACGGCGAAGACGCCGCCGACCTGGTGCAAGACGTGTTCGCCGTACTGGTCCGCAAGCTGCCAGAATTCCGCTACGACCGCGACAAGACTTTTCGCGGCTGGCTGCGCGCGGTGACCTTGAACAAATGGCGCGAGCGGTTCCGCCGCACGACGCCGGCCTCGCTCGAAGCCGGCGAGGAACTGCTGGCCGAGGCGGCCGTTGCCGATGCCGCCGAGACCTTCTGGCAGGCGGAATACCGCGGCTATCTGGTGTCGCGCGCACTGGAAGTGATGCGCGAGCAATTTGAGCCCGCAACGTGGCAAGCCTGCTGGCGACAGGTGGTCGACGATTGCCCGGCAAAGCAAGTGGCTGAAGAACTAGGCATCAGCGTGGCCTCGGTTTATGCGGCCAAGAGCCGCGTCTTGCGGCGCCTCAGACGAGAATTAGACGGAATGTTGGAGTAGCGCGTCAGATTCCGGCCGTCGGGCGCATATCACTTTAAGGAGAGAGCCTTGTTGAGGGCCAAGAAGGATGCCCCATTCACCGTGCCCAACGCCTGAACAAATCGAACAAGCCCTGCTGGGGCTCTCATCGGACGATGCCGCCGAAACGGTGATCGAGCACCTGTTCGGGTGTACGGCGTGCGTCGAGGCGGCGCCGCAGGGTGGCGAGTCGGATCCGTTGCTCGTCTCGCTTCGTGCATTGCCGCAGACCAACGTGCTGCCGGACGACCAGCGCGAACAGATGGAGCGTCTGATCCGCCGCGCAACGCAGTTAACATGGCTTGCGAAAGACGCCACGCACGCCACCGGTTCGGCCCTGGAAGCCACGACCGACGCCTTGCCGGGACAAGAGGGCGAGGAACTGCACGATTTTCTGGCGCCGCCCCAGGCGCCTGACGAGATCGGCCGCCTGGGCGGATATCGGGTGCTGCGCGTGCTGGGCGCCGGCGGGATGGGCGTCGTCTTCGAAGCCGAAGACCTGCAATTGAACCGCCGCGTGGCGCTGAAGGCGATGAAGCCGCGGTTGGCCGCCAGCGCCGAGGCGCGGCGCCGCTTCCTGCGCGAAGCGCAATCCGCCGCCGCCGTCGACCACGAAAACATCGTGACCATCCACCAGGTGGGCGACGACGGAGGCGCTCCCTACATTGCCATGCCGCTGCTGCGCGGCCAGACGCTGGCCGAGCGGCTGGAAGAGTTGG
>DASZUP010000955.1:0-3064 GCA_035547635.1 Pirellulales bacterium | reverse complement strand
GGCTTTACTTACTGGCAAGGGGGCAATTGACGTCATGAGCATTTGCCGCCGAATCAACCGCCAACGAATGTGATCGCCACGAACAGGCTAACGCTTGCCGCACGCGTTTACAGCAGCAACGCAAAACGCCCGCTGACTTGTACAGTCAACGGGCGTCTTGAAGTGGAGCGGAAGGGAGTCGAACCCTCGACCTTCGCATTGCGAACGCGACGCTCTCCCAACTGAGCTACCGCCCCGTTGCGCCGAAACTCGTGTTGCCTGCCAAGCACTCACGAACCTCGCGGGATCAAGCATTTTAGGATCCTCAAGGCGACTTGTCAAAGGCGTTCGCCAGCACAAAGCCGGCTGCTTGCCCGGCGCCAGGCCATGTCCGGCCGCCCGATGCGGGCGATTCAGCGCAGGCCGAGATCCCTGTGATACGCCGAACGCTGAGCTTCCAGGCCCAGTTCGTCCGTGATCTTGCGCCATGCCTCGGCGGCGGCGTCCAGGGCTTCCTGGCTGGAAGCCTGGCCGGATACGACCTGATGTACCGCCTCATCTAAGGCGGCCAGGTAACGGCGCGAACCGGGAATTCGCGGCGCCGTTAGCGATTCTTCTCGCGACAAGGCCTGCTCGACCGACTCGGCGTATTGCAAGGCTGCGGGCTCCTCGACGCGAAAGCTCATCCATTCGCTCGGCGCGGCCAGGTGCGATTCACGATAAAGCGTCGCCGCAGGCGAAGCCGTGCTGACTCGCGTTCCCCACTTCGGCCCCGACAGCCACGCCAGCAACTGCGCCGCTGCGTCGCTGGCGGAAGAAGTCTTAGAAATCGAGCCTAGCCGCCCGGCGACGCCCAACAGCGGAACCCGCGGTCCGCTCTCAGAGCGGCGCTTGTCCCAGCTCTTGGAACCGATGTTGTAAACCTCCGGGGCGCCGGGCAGTTCGCAGAAGCCCAGCGCCAGCGGCGCGGCGCCTTTGCTGCCGGCCTTGTCGCCTGCGTTTTGCTCCTGCGATCGGGCCGGAGCGGGCCAGGTCAGCGCCAAGGCGCACTCGCCTGCGGCTAGCGCCTGCCGGGCCTGCTCTGGCCCAACATCAAGCGGCGCCTCGGCGCCGTGCTTAGCCGCGGCCGCCAACTCGTCGAGCGCCCGCACAAACGGCGGCCCGGCGATCAGCGGTTCCATGCTGTCCATGTCAAACAGCGTCGAGTAATGATTGTGATGTTTCGCGTAGGGCGCGGCTCGAGCCAGCAGCGTCAGTCCGGCCCAGTCTTTGGCCAACGGCTCGGCGGCGGCGAACCAGGTCTGCCCGGCGGCCGGCGCGGCATCGCCCAGCTTCTCGCGGTCGCTGAGCAGCTCGACCAGTTCCTGGTACTCGGCCCAAGTCTCCGGAGGCTTGCACTTGAGTTGCTGCAACAAGTCGGCCCGATAGCAGCAGGTCAAGACGGGCGAACCAAACGGAATGCCATAGGCCTCGGCGCCCCAAGCGGCGATTCGCGAGCGGTCCGCTTCGAAGATCTCTTGCCAGGCCGCCAGCGGGTCGTTCAGCGTGGTCGAAGGTACGGGAAGCAGCCAGTCCCGTTCGGCCAGCTCGCCCATGTACTCCGCCGGATAAATCACGGCGTCTGCCGACAACTTCTCCAGCTTGAGCAATTCTTCGAGGGTCTGCTCTTCAATCTCCAGCTTGGCTCCTGTGCTGCCTTGCCACTCGCCGCGCAGCAATCGCACCGCGTCAGCCAACGCATGGTCTCCGACCACGACCAGCTTGACTGAGGCGCCGGCCAGCGGCGAGGCGGCCGAAGCGCCTTCGGGCGGCTGTTCCTCTTCGTCGCTCGGAGTACAGCCGGCAATCAGCGCCAAGGAAAAACTGAATAAAAACGCGACGCTGAAAAGCCTCGCGCGGCGGAACGCCGATTGCAGATCGCGCAGCATGCGAGTGGTGACGTCTTAAGTTCGCCGGTCCGAAGGTTATGGTCTGATCCCAAGAAAAAGGCATGGTAAACCGCGCGCCCGCCGATCGTCAAATGAGATTCGTGTTGGTTGCTGCGCCGGCGCGCGGCGGGTTACAATCCCGCCAACTGGCGCCAGACCGGAGGCGGAAACACCGGATTGCGCGGGCAAATTTCACTCGCCCGGCCGCTCGGCGCCCCAGTACGGCCGAGGCCAGCAGGAGAAATTGGGACGACATGAGCGTTTTTCTCGGGATCGATATCGGCACATCAGGCGCCAAGACCCTGGCAATTGACGAGCAAGGCAAAATCCTGGCAGACGCCACGGAAACCTATCCTTGTTATCATCCGAAACCGCTCTGGAGCGAGCAGGACCCGGACGACTGGTGGCGAGCCACGACCACCACCGTGCGGGCCGTGCTGAAGAAAGCCCGGCTCAAGGCGGCCGACGTCAAATCGATCGGCTTGTCGGGCCAGATGCACGGTTCGGTGTTTCTCGACAAGCGCAACAAGGTGATTCGCCGCGCGCTGCTCTGGAACGACCAGCGCACCGCCGCCGAGTGCGAAGAGATCGAACGCCGCGCCGGCGGCCGGCGCAAGCTGATCAAGTTGGTCGCCAATCCCGCCCTGACCGGCTTCACGGCGCCCAAGGTTCTCTGGCTCAGGAACCATGAACCGCGGAATTTTGACTCGCTCGCCAAAATCCTGTTGCCGAAGGACGAAATCCGCCGTCGTCTGACCGGCGAATACGCCACCGACGTCAGCGACGCCAGCGGCATGCTGCTGTTGGATGTCGCCAAGCGGAACTGGTCCAGGACGCTGCTGTCCAAGCTGGAGCTCGACGTCGACTTGTTCGCCCGCTGCTATGAGTCGGAAGAGGTCACCGGCAAGTTGACGCGAGAAGCCGCCGCGGAGCTGGGCCTGTCGACCGATTGCGTAGTGGTCGGCGGCGCCGGCGACTGTGCGGCGGGCGCCGTTGGCAACGGCATCGTCACGCAAGGCACGCTTTCCACTTCCATCGGCACTTCGGGCGTGATGTTCGTCCACAGCGACAAGGTCGAGATCGATCCGGAAGGACGCATCCATACGTTCTGCCACGCCGTGCACGGCAAATGGCACATGATGGGCGTCAACCTGTCG
>DASZUP010000954.1:0-7882 GCA_035547635.1 Pirellulales bacterium | reverse complement strand
TGCGGGCGCGCGACGGCGGCTTGAAGCTGCACGCCGCAGCGGCCGCTTTCAAGAGCGGTTTGGCAGACTTTGCCGCCAGCGGTCGCAACCTCTACGGCCGGATGCTGATGGGCCCCAACGATGCGGAGGGGCTGATCGACTACCCGGTGCTGGGCGGGCAGCGTCAGATGATTATTCTGGCGTCGAATAATTATCTCGGGCTCACCACGCACCCGAAAGTCATCCTCGCCGCTCAGGAAGCGGCGGCCCGGTATGGCACGGGCGCCGGCAGCTCGCCGTTGCTGGTCGGCACCTTTACGGTGACCAAAGAGCTGGAAACCAATCTGGCCGAATTCAAAGGCTGTGAAGAAGTCTGCCTGTTCGCCACCGGCTATTCCGCCAACGTGGGCGTGATTTCCGCCGTGGCCGGCAAACACGATCTGGTCGTGCTCGATCGCCTGGCGCACGCCAGCCTGGTGGATGGCGCCAAGCTGTCCAGCGCGAGAACCAAGGTGTTTCGCCATAACGATGCCGAACACCTGGACCACGTGCTGCGCCGCAACGCCACCTCACGGCTCAAGCTGGTCTGCATCGAAGGCATCTACAGCATGGACGGCGACATGGCGCCGCTCGATGAGATCTTCGAAGTCGTGCGCCGGCACGACGCGCTGCTGCTGGTGGACGAGGCGCACTCCACCGGCGTGCTGGGCGCTGAAGGCCGCGGCATTGCCGAGCACTTCGGCCTGGAAGGCCAGATCGATTTGCACGTCGGCACGCTCAGCAAGGCGCTGGGCGCCTGCGGCGGATTCGTCGCCGGTTCGAGCGAGCTGATCACCTACCTGCGTTACTTCGCGCGTTCCGGCATGTTCTCCACGGCGGCATCGCCGATGGTCACAGCCGCGGCCAATGCCGCGCTCGACGTGATCCGAGACGAGCCGCAACTGCGCGAGCAGTTGTGGGACAACTGCCGTTACATGCACTCGGCGCTGAAAGAATGCGGCTTCACGCTTAACGAGGCCCCCAGCCCGATCATTCCCGTGATCGTCGGTACGATGAAGGGGCTGCGCGAAATGACGCTCGAACTACATCGCAACGACATCTGCGTCAATTCGGTTCCGTTCCCCGCCGTGGCGCACGGCAGCGAGCGGCTGCGCATCAGCTTGACGGCCAACCATACGCGCGAGCAATTGCAGACGGCCGTCGAGCGGATCGCTCAGGCCGGCCGCAACGCGGGCGTGATCTGAGCTCGCAGCGTCGCGAGAGAAAACGAAGCGGCGCCGGCCTCACTTTGCGTCGGCCGGCGCTGCGGAGGTAATTGAGCGGATGGCGATGAAATCGCCTTCGCCGCCGGCGGGCGCGGGATCGAGCCGCAGGGCGGTGATGGCGCCCCGATAGCCGGACGCCGAAGCCAGCGGAATGGCGTAGGTGTGATACTCGCCGTCTCCTTCGATCTCGAACTTCAGGCTGTTGCGCTCTGAAAAACCCGGCTCCGCAAATGTCTTCCAGAAGAGCTCGGCGCGCTGGCCTCTGCCGCGATAAGCGGCGCGGAGGTACAGAGTCGGCGCGTCGGCCGCCTGCCAAAAGCCGTCGGGACTGATGAGTTGCGGATCATCGCCGTCAAGGGTTACGCGCCACTCGCCCTGGAGCGGCCAGCCTGCATCGCGCGCGTTGACGAAATGCCAATGCTGGCGCTCCCGTTGGAAATGAAAGTCGGGCGTCGAGCGCGGCCGCGGATGGCGATAGACGTACTGCCGGATTTCCTCGAGCGTTCCCAGGATCAAAGCATATCGGTACTCGTGCCGGATATTCCAATCGATGACTTCCACGTAACCGGGACTGATGTAGCCGGTCGGAACGTCGTGCGGTCCGCCTTTTCCCGGCGGACCGGCAAAGCCGCCGCCAAAGGAAAAGCAGCCGGGATGCCAGACGCCCAGTCCCCAATCGTCGTCGCGCACCAGCGCCGACCAGTTCTCGGCGGAATTCCAGTGTGTCCACGGGCCGGGCTCGCCCGCCGGCTTGACGATGTGCGTCAGCGCTCCGCCCGTAAATGGCTGGTCGCCTGTGTAAGCCATCAAGCGATGATAGGGCCCGTTGACGTACACGGCCGGCAGTTCTTGCCTGCGGGCCGGGTACTGAGTCTTGTCCGTGCGCGCGTTGTTGAGCCGGCTGCGCACTTGCGCCGCCGCCCCGTCGAGCGTGATCCAGCACTCGAACGTGCATTCGCCCGGCACGTCGTCAAGCGGCCATTGCATCGGGACGCACTTGACGTACAGGGTCGAGCCGTCGTTTCGGTGTTCGAGTACGCGCGAGGCATGACCGAAGTCGTCGCCCGTTTGAATCGGGTTCCAGCCGATGTGGCGCCAGTGCTCGGCCGGACGCTTATCGCCGACGACATACGGCACGGGCCCTGAATAGTACGACATCTGGATCTGCCGGCCGTAATCATAGCTGTTTACCACGTTCTCATCGCCGGCGGACTTCGAGAGCCAGGTGATGGCGCCACCCTTGTTCAGGTCCGCACCGAGCCGAATTATGCCGTTGTCCAAGTAACTCATGCGCTCGCGCGGCGCCTGATCGACGGCATCTTTTTTGATTTGCCCCGACGCGCCGAGCGGACAAGCGAGCGAAACGGCGTAGATCAGCAACCAGGAGACGGAACTGCGCGGCATGGAACAGCTTTTTTCTGCGAAAGCGGGCGGAGAAAACATGAAGCGGACGGGAGCGTCCGCCTGGCTATTGTAACCGCCGGCGCTCCGTTTCTTGCAGGGCTGTGACGGCGGCGCGGCACGTTCTATCGAACGAAATGTTGATTCTATAGAATCGCTCCGTTACACTGGCAGTCGCTGCCCGAAGTTCCCGCCCCTTGTTTCCCGCTCCCCATGTTTGCTCCCGCCGCAACAACGATCGCGACGAGATGCAACGCCTGCCCATGATCAAACCCGCCAGGCTCAAGCCAGTGAAAGCCCGTCCGATCCGTTGCGATCACGGCCTGCGCCGTCAGGCGATCGTCGAATCGCTGTTGCGCGAGGTGTTTCAGGGGCGGCTTCGGGCCGGGCAGCACCTGGGCACCCAGGAACTGGCCGAGCGCTTCGGCGTCAGCCATACGCCGATTCGCGAAGCGCTGGTGGCGCTGGCCGGCACGGGCGTGATCGATCTGCTGCCGAATCGGGGCGCCGTGGTGCGGCGAGTAACCGGACGCGACGTGCGCGAGATCTGCCAGGTCCGCCGCGCGTTGGAGTGCGAGGCCGTGCGTCGGGCCTGCGGCCGCATCGATCCGCTGGAGCTCAGTGCGCTGGCCGCCGAGTTCCAGCGATTGCAGCGCGTCAAAGCGCGGCAGCGCCCCAAGTACCTTGAGGAGGCGCGCCGCCTGGACAGCCGGCTGCACGATCTGATCGCCGGCTCGTGCGGCAACGGATTTCTGGCCAAGGAAATCGGCCGGTTGAAAACCTTGTTTCGCGCCTTTCGCGATGTTTCGTGGGAGCACGACCAGGCGCACAACGGTCTGCAGCGGTTGACCGAAGAGTCGCACGAACATTTGGCCATCCTTCAAGCCCTGCTGGCCGCTGATCGAAAGCAGGCCGCCCGACTGATGTCCGAGCATATTCGTTCCGGCGCTCGGTATTGGAGCCGCGTGGTTTCGGAAACGGCGGTCAATCCGCTCGTCAAGCCATCAATATCTCGTCTCAGCCTGGAGGGACGCACTCGATGAAGTTGCTGCTCAAGAACGTCCTTGTTTTGCAAATCGGCCTTGGCCGGACGGCAAGCCTGATGCTTTGGTGCGGTCTGCCGGCTGTGCTCGCTGTTTTGGCGCCACGCGCGTCCGCTGCGGAGCCGATTGCCTACAATCGAGACATTCGTCCGATCCTGTTCGAGAACTGCTTCGCTTGTCACGGCCCGGACAGCGCGGCCCGCAAGGCCGACTTGCGTCTGGACCAGCGTGAGTCGGCGATCGAGACCGGCGCCATCATGCCGGGCAAGCCGGACGAAAGCGAACTGCTCCGCCGCGTGCTGTCCGCCGATCCTGAAGAAGCGATGCCGCCGCCGGCGACCAAGAAGCAGCTCTCCGCGGAAGACAAGGAACTGCTGCGTCGCTGGTTGGCCGAAGGCGCCGAGTATCAGCCGCATTGGTCGTTGATCGCCCCGGCCCGTCCTGACCTGCCTGCCGTCAAAAATGCCGCCTGGTGTCGCAACCCAATCGATCATTTCGTGCTGGCACGGCTTGAGCAAGCAGGCTTGCAGCCGGCGCCTGAGGCCGATCGCCGCACCCTCGCTCGCCGCCTCAGTTTGGATCTGACCGGGCTGCCGCCTGAGCCCGCCCTGGTCGAAGCCTTCGTCAACGACAGCGCGGCCGACGCTTACGAGAAGTTCGTCGACGAGTTGATGAGCTCCGCGAAGTGGGGCGAACATCGCGGCCGCTATTGGCTCGATGCGGCGCGCTATGCCGACACGCACGGCATCCACTTCGACAATTACCGCGAGATCTGGCCTTACCGCGATTGGGTGATCAACGCCTTCAATCGCAACCTGCCGTTCGACCAGTTCACCATCGAGCAACTGGCCGGCGACTTGCTGCCGAATCGCACGCTTCAGCAGCAGATTGGCTCAGGGTTCAATCGCTGCAACATCACGACCAACGAAGGGGGCGTCATTCCGGAAGAATACGTGGTGCTATACGCCCGCGACCGCACCGAAACGACCGCTCAGGTCTGGATGGGCCTGACGGCCGGCTGCGCGGTGTGCCACGACCACAAGTTCGATCGCTTCAGCCAACGCGAGTTCTACGAATTGTCGGCGTTCTTCAACAACACCACGCAGAACGCCATGGACGGCAACATCAAGGACACGCCGCCTACCGTATTCGTGCCGCGGCCCGAAGACCGGCAGCGCTGGGCCGCTTCGAGCACAGAACTTGCCGAGGTCAAAAAGCAGCTCGACGAGCGGCGGCAGGCGGCCCGCTCCGATTTCGATCGTTGGCTCGCGGACGCCACGCCCGATGCATTGAACGGCCGGATCCCCAACGACGGGTTGCGGCTGCACGCCAGCTTGAGCGAAGGAAGCGGCAACACGATCAACGTCACGGTCGGCGGCCAGGTGCGCCCCGTTTCGCTGACATCCGAGATTGCCTGGAAGCCCGGCCGCATCGCCGCCCAGGCCTACAACAGTCAGCCGGGCTGTACGATTGAATTGCCGGAGCCGGGCGACCTGGAAAGGGACGAGGCATTCTCGTTTGGCGCCTGGGTCAACGCGGCGAAAATCGATCAGAGCGGCGCCATCATGGCTCGCATGGATGACGCAAACGGCTATCGGGGTTGGGACTTCTGGTTGGAAAACGGCAAGCCCGGCGTGCATATCATCCATCAGTGGCCTGACGATGCGCTGAAGGTCGTGGCCACAACGCCGGTCAAGGCGGGGGAGTGGAACCATTTGTTCGTTACTTACGACGGTTCAGGGAAGGCCGCCGGCGTAAAGATCTACGTCAACGGCGCGCTGCAGCCGGCCCGTCCGCAGGCCGACAAGCTGAAGAACACCATCAAGACGACCGTGCCGTTGAAAGTCGCCCAGAGACATGCCGGTTCGCGGTTGAATGACGTCTCGATTCAGGATCTGCGGCTTTATGGTCGCGCACTGCCTCAGGCTGAGGCGCAGCAGTTGGTGCAGGCGAGCCGCGCGGCATGGCTGGCTGCCAAACCGGCGGACCAGCGAACGGAGGCTGAGAAAAACGAACTGTTCGACTGGTGGCTCGGCGCCATCGACCAGCCTTCGAAAGACCTGGCTGGCCGGATCGCCGCGCTGGAACAGGAACAGGCCGGCATTAAGTCTCGCGGCGCCGTGGCGCACGTGATGCAAGAGCGCGACGCGGCGCCGACGGCCTACGTGCTGTTCCGAGGCGAGTACGACAAACGCCGAGATCAGGTCGGCGCCGACACGCCCGATGCATTGCCGCCGATGCCGGCCGATTTGCCGAAGAATCGGCTCGGTCTGGCGCAGTGGCTGCTGCGCCCCGAACATCCGCTGACGGCTCGCGTGACGGTCAACCGCTTCTGGCAGCAGGTTTTCGGCACGGGATTGGTGCGGACGACCGGCGATTTTGGCATCAGCGGCGAACTGCCTTCGCACCCGGAACTGCTCGATTGGCTGGCGGTCGAATTCCGCGAATCGGGTTGGGACGTCAAGCGGTTCTTCAAGCTGCTGGTCGCCTCGGCCGCCTATCGGCAATCGGCGCAGACCACGCCTGAAAAGCTGGAGAAGGATCCCTTCAACCGGCTGCTGTCTCGCGGCCCTCGCTTTCGGATGGACGCCGAAATGGTCCGCGACTATGCGTTGGCGGCTAGCGGTCTGCTGGTGGAAGAAGTGGGCGGGCCGAGCGTGAAGCCGTATCAGCCCGACTGCGTTTGGGAAGCGGTAGCGATGATTGGCAGCAACACGCGCAACTATCAGCGAGACGACGGCAAGAATCTTTACCGTCGCAGCCTGTACACTTTCTGGAAGCGCAGCGCCCCGCCTGCTTCGATGGATATTTTCAACGCGCCGAGCCGCGAGGTGTGCACCGTCCGCCGCGAACGGACCAACACGCCGCTGCAGGCCCTGGTCACGTTGAACGACCCGCAATTTATCGAAGCGGCCCGGCATCTGGCGCAGCGAGCCTTGCAGCAAGGGGGCGACAGCGTCGACTCGCGGCTCGACTTCATCGCTCGGCGGCTGGTCAGCCGGCCGTTGCGAGCCGAAGAGAGCCAGGCCGTGCAAGCCACGTTAAACGACTTGCTGGCGTACTATCAATCGCACGCCGACGACGCCAAACAGTTGCTGGCCGTCGGCGAATCGCCCGTCGACGCTTCGCTCGACGTTCCGACGCTCGCCGCCTGGACGATGGTCTGCAACGAGTTGATGAACCTGGATGAAGTGCTCAACAAGTAACGGCCGGCCGAGCCTGCTATGATGACACGTAGGAGCCATTCACAAATTCGTGGAGGTAGAGGCTATGTCGCTGGCCGAAGTTTTGCCTGAAGTGCGATCGCTTTCCAGGCTCGACAAGATTCGCTTGATCCAGATTATCGCCCAGGAACTTGAGCGTGACGCGGGAAGCCTCATCGAGCCAAATCGGATATATCCGATCCAGTCTCCCGATCAGGCATTCGCCGCAGCCGCCGAGCTGCTTCGAGCCCTGGAAGAGAAAAAAAACCAAGTAGTTGATCACTGTAGGCCAGTCGAAGCCTGACCCCGCATTCGATCTGGCCACGCTCGCAAGTGAAGCGTTGGGTTTTCACGAGGTGTTGAACAAGTCGCACTCCAAGTCGGCGCAGTCGATCAGGGAGGCGTTAGCATTCAGTGGAGCGCGAAACGTGCCCTTGCCGAACTTCAACGACGAAGGCGATCTTCCGGTTGGCGTTTATCAGGCGTCATTGGCGGAAGTCCTCGAACGGTTTGGTGCGCTTGGCGCGGGTCGGCTAGGTGTTGGGCTCCGCCTCAAACGGATATATGAATTGGCTCACACAACGAGCCATGTTCAGCGGTTTGTCATTTTCGGATCTTTTGTCACCGAGAAGGAACATCCCAACGATGTCGATATCTTTCTCGTCATGGATAACGCGTTTGACCCCGCTCTGCTCGAAAGAGAAGCACAACGGCTGTTCGACCACGTAGCGGCCCAGGACCAATTCGGGGCAAGCGTTTTTTGGCTTCGCGAGGTGGGCTGTTTGGAAGGCGAGCAAGCAGCCGTAGAATATTGGCGGGTGAAACGTGGTGGCGGCTTGCGCGGCATTGTTGAGATCATTGAAGAGAACCCATGATTACCAACGACCAGGAACTCGAAGCGACGCAGGAACGCATCCGGCACTTCCAGGCGCAAATCGCGCACTTGCGCAAAGTGGAGAAGAACCCGTTGGCCTACCGCCTGTCGGCGTCG
>DASZUP010000953.1:0-3121 GCA_035547635.1 Pirellulales bacterium | reverse complement strand
CATGCCTACGCTGGCTGGCGCCAGCGAAGGCATGGCACCCCGCCGGTTTTCGGATAGGCTCTAAACGGTGGGCGTCTAGTTGCCGACATCTAAGTTTCCGACACTGGATGGTCAGATTAGTTCCTGGATTCTTTCACGGTCATCCAACAAGTGGATAGGTCGGCCTTGATAGTCAAGGAACGTTCTGGCGGGATCAATGCCGAGGACGTGGTAGATTGTGGCCAAAACGTTTTGGGGCGTATAGGGTTTGCCGGTCGCGCGCTCTCCACGAGCGTCAGTTTCACCCACAACCTGCCCCATGCGCAACCCGCCTCCCGCCACGACGGCGAAGCCAGCATCCCACCAGTGACCTCGTCCTGAAGAAAAACGACTGCCCAAGGCCCTCGCTTCGTCGCCAATTCGCGGGCTGCGGCCAAACTCGCCCCAGATCACGACGGCAACTTGCTGATCGAGTCCCCGCTCATAGAGATCGTCCAGCAGAGTGAAGATTGCTCGATCGTAAGCGGGCAGCAACTTTCTCATGGCGGGAAAATTATCGGTATGGGTATCCCAAACGCCAAAGACCGGCATCCCCGGCTGTTTTTGGGCGCCGCCCTGCGCGACAGTGACAACAGAGACGCCGGCTTCAACCAGACGCCGCGCCAACAATAAGTTGGTGCATCCCTCGAAGCGCTTTCGAACCCGAGCATCTTCCTGATTCAAATCGAGTGCACGGTAGACTTCACCCGAAGCGATCATTCCGAATGCGCGGCGTTGGAAACTATCCAAGGCGCGCATGCCTTCCGAAGCCTCAGCCACGCGACGCGCGCGGTCGAATTGCGACAACAAGCTCTGACGCGTGGCGAAACGCTCGGCAGAGAGTTCATTTGGCAGTCGCAGATTTGCCAGCCCCGGGCCAGTCGGCCGAAACGGCCCATGCTGAGGGCCCAAGTAGCGAGGAACTTCCGGATCGTCCGTTTCAGGAACGACGCGCAGGTCGTTGAGGTTGACGTAGGGTGGCATCAGGCTCGCCCGATCGCCGTGAAGTCGGCTCGCGACTGCGCCGAAGGCAGGCCATTTTTCGCCGGTCCGAATCTCTCCGGTGCGAGCCGAAGGCCGGCCGCTCAACAGCTCGTAAGGGTCGTGCCTGCCCAGGAACTTTATGCCGCGAATTACCGACAATTTGTCGGCGATTTGTGCCTGCAGCGGCAGGTGCTCGCAGACGTCTAGTCCTGGAACTTTCGTCGGTATCGCGGCGAACTCGCCGCGAAACTCCAGCGGCGCCTGCGGTTTCGGGTCGTACATGTCGATATGGCTGGGGCCGCCCGGCAGGTAGATCATGATAACGGATCGTCGCTTTGCCGCCGCGTCTTGCCCGCCATCGGCTTGTAATCGCAGCACATCAGCTAGCGTCAGTCCGCCGAGTCCCAAGACGCCGATCTGAAGTAAGCTGCGGCGGCAAAGAGCGTGAGGCGCCATCACCATGATCCCAGGCACGATTGGACTTATGAAATTGCCGCGGTCCGTCCCAGCCCCGCGCAGGATACGGAAAGACGACGTTGTTTTCGGACATTATACAGCGGATTGCCGAAAACAGTCCCGTCTCGCCGATAACCGGCCGGTAGAATTCAAAAGACAGCCCAGCCTTTATGAATCTCCGAGCTCATTTGTTGGTCAAGCGAATCCGGGAACTGCCGCTGCCAGTCATGACGAATATGCTCTCTACAAGAACCTTCAAGACGCCGAACGCGTGGCGGGATTGGCTTGCTAAAAATCACGCGAAGTCAGGCGGCATCTGGTTGCGCATCTTCAAGAAAGGCTCAGGCAGGGAAACGGTGAGCTATGCCGAAGCGCTCGACGAAGCGCTGTGCTTCGGCTGGATTGACGGACAAAAGGACAAGTATGACGAGTCGTCGTGGCTGCAAAAGTTCACGCCGCGCCGGCCGAAAAGCGTGTGGTCGAAGAAAAACCGCGAACATGTCGCTCGGCTCATTGAAGAACAGCGAATGACGCGAGCCGGTCTTGCAGAGGTGACCGCCGCAAAAGAAGACGGGCGGTGGGACAAGGCTTATGACGCGGCAAGCACCATGACCGTGCCGGCAGACTTCCTCAAAGAACTCAAGAAAGACAAGCGGGCCTACGAATTCTTCAAAACACTGAACAAGGCGAACGCCTACGCCATCGCCTGGCGTCTGCAAACCGCCAAGAAGCCGGGGACGCGCGCGAAGCGTATGCGCGTGATTTTGAAAATGATGCGGGATGGCGAGAAACTTCATTGAGAAGGTCACACGAGCCTTCCAGGAAAGACGCCCATCGTTTGCGGCCGACGACGCGATCAGAGAATGTGCAAATCGCAATCAACATTCTTTCAATGCCCGCCGCCGCACAGGCGGTCGCGTTGCGCTAAACTGCGGGTCTCCTCAGCGATGCTCCGTCTGGCTCGCGACGTACTCGCGGCCGTGGGCGAAGCGTGTGTTGATCGGCACGCCTGCCTTGCAAAGAGGGCACTCCGCCGCCGGCCAGGCGGGAATGCGGTACTCAAGCAAATAAGCGAAACCGCCCACGCCCAGCCCCGCCGCATCGACATTGCCGCGACTTACCAGGCAGGCTGCCCCCACCACGTCGCCGCCGGCGCCGCGTACGGCCTCTGCGGTCTGGCGCAGCGACCAGCCCGTATTCACGATGTCGTCCACAACGAGTACGCGTTTGCCGGATACCACCTGGTCATAACCGCGCCGCAGCACAAAGCGGCCCCGCAGCGATTCACCGGCGGCGGCGGTCGGGTCATGCTCGGCGAAGGCGGCCAGGACGCCCAACTCGTGGGCGGTCCACTGCGCGACGATCAGGCCGCCGCTGGCCGGCCCGCAGACCACCTCGGCGCCCCAGCCGCGCACCATGCCCGCCGTTTCGCGGCAGAGCCGCTCAACTCGCTCGGTATGTGGGTAGATGGCGTCTTTGTCGATCCAGCCGCTGCCGTGATCGCCGGAGATGTAGACGAAGTGATCATTCTCGAGAAAGGCCTGCGCCTCGGCCAGGATCGCGAGCGTCTCCGCCGCATGCGGATCTTGCCGTTCATCCGTCGCCATAAGCAGCACGCCTCCTCCAGCAGACCTGACGCAGTTGGCAGTCTATCCGGAAGGGA
>DASZUP010000952.1:0-2374 GCA_035547635.1 Pirellulales bacterium | reverse complement strand
CCAGGTGCAAGCTGTAAGCCGCCGTGTTGGCATCCATGATCACCGGGGTCGGTTTGATGCCTTCAGCCGTCGCGGCCAACGGTTTGTCCAGCAATAGCCAGGGATTGTCGCTCTCTTTCTCATCGGCGGCGGCCGTGCCTGCCCAACTGAAGCCGCCGCGCTCGATCAGCGCTTCAGGCACGCCCAGCACGCGTGGCTGCCGGGGCTGGTAGAGATTCAAACAACTCGCATCGTCGCCCGGTTTGACTCGCAGTGAAACGATTTCGCGGCCGTCCAACTGCTTTTCATCGGCCGAGGAAAAGCCCAGTTCGACGCGTCCATCCTCCGTGTTGAGATCCTGATAAATCGGCAGATCGCTCTGCGCCATGAGCGAGAACCCGCCGCTGCCGCTGTCTGGCTGGCGGACCGCTTCGGGCGGTTCCAGGCGAAACGCGCTGATGGCGATGATCAGAAAGCTGGCCGAGGCGACGAGGCCGACGGTCAGCGTGCTGCGGCTGGGGTTGCGCGCGCCGTTGCGCATCGCCAGGCGGCGCAGAGCCGCTCGGCCCGGCTTGATGAGCGGACCGGTATCGCCGCTGCGCAGTCGCGACCAGAGAAACGCCAACAGCGCGGTCAGCACCAGCGCTCCGGAGCCGAAAAACGCGCCCGCCTGCGCCTCGCCTTGCAATCGCGCGGCCGCAACAGCCGCCACGGCGGCCAGAGCAAGCGAGACGAGACAGACCAGGCGACTGAGCCAGACGCTTCGCGGCGCCAGGCCGGTCTGTTCGCTGGCCTGGTTGGCCAGTAGACGGCGGATGGGAATTTTCCGCATTTGCCACACGGCGCGGGCGATCACCGCCAGCGAGATGGCCGCGCCGCTGACGTAGCCGATCGCCAGGCTTTGGGGCGTGATGTGAAGTTGCAGAAAGGGGCTGCTGACCGCGGCCAGCCACCAGCCGGGCGTGCGCAGCCCGGCCAGCATCAACCAGGCGTAACCGATGCCCGCCGCTACGCCCGCCGCGCCGCCCAACGCCGCGACGACGAAACTTTCCGCCAGCAGCATGCGGCGAACCTGCGCCGCCTTGAGGCCGATGGCCAGCAAAAT
Source organism: Pirellulales bacterium (assembly GCA_035547635.1). Lineage (GTDB taxonomy): Bacteria > Planctomycetota > Planctomycetia > Pirellulales > JAICIG01 > JAICIG01. Next base: position 1,290 of record DASZUP010000952.1, on the reverse strand, counting down.
GCCCATCTCTTCAGCCCGCTGTTCGACGCCCAGACGGAACAAGAGCGCCACCAGCATCAAGGCGGCGGCAATGATGAAAAAACTGAAGAAGATGAACAACCAATTGAAGTCCGTCGTGCCGGCCGAGGCCTGCAACCCTTGACGTTTGACCGGCTGGAAGACGAATCCCAACGCGGTCTGCTCCGGTTCTAACGCCGCGCGCAGCCGCGCCGCGTAATCGGACCGGCTGGCGCTGCGCGGCGCGGGAATGCGGATCGACGTCGTTTTGCCGAAACGGCTGCCCCACAGCTTCTGCCCGGCGCCTAACGAGATAAACGCTTTGGGAGTGGCCCGGTGAGCGTCCCAGTATTTCTCGTCCTGGTCGTTGGGCGGAGTGCTGCGCACGCGCGATGAGTCGTACGGAAAGGGCGGATCCCAGTTGGCCAGCGATTCCTTGTCGGTCACGCCCTGCAGTTCAGGCGTAAAATCGCGATCGCCCGCGGGACCGTTCATGGAAACGACCGCCTTGAACTTGAACGTCTTGCTCGATTCGACGACTTTGCCGTGCGTGCTTTCCGGCTCGAAGTAGGTCAGACGAATCGGGTCGCCTGGCTGCAGCTTGACGCCCTGCGCCGCGAGGTCGTCGGCCGCCCAGCTATTCAGCAAGATCTGATCGGGCTCGAGATCGACAATCTCCTTGCCGTCCGGAGTTTTGAACGGCCCGAGCGGCGGCAGGTCGCCCAGCGGCAAGGCGGCCACGGTCGAGTAGGGGATTTTGCCTCGGTCGTCCTTGCCCGCCAGAATGTAGTTGGCCAGGTAGGTTAATACGGGTTGCGGACGGTCCTGCTCAAAGGTGCGCATGGCGACGTCTGCGACGGTCTGCTCCAGCATCATGCGGTTGCTGGTCAGGTTGAAGTAGCCGCGTTTGCTCTGCTGGAGCGACAAGCCGTAGTCGGCCAGCCTCGGCTGCAGCAGTGCGTTGAGCGCCTCTTCAGCTTCCGGCGGCGGCGGCCGGTCTGCATCGCGTCCGGAAACGAGAATCGCGTTGACTTTCTGCGGCTGATCCAAGGCCGACTGCAGTTCGCCGAGATTCAAGAAGGCGTTAAGCGGCTGCTGCTGATTAGGCCGCAGTCCGAAGCGGCCCAAGCCTTCCGCCGGCAACACGGCGCTGACGCGCAGCCGGCGGTTGGCGGAAGTCTCGGTTTTTCTGCCCAGCGGGCTGTCAGGCGGAATATCGCTGGAGCGCGGCAGGCGCACGATCACGTCGTCGCCGGCCTGGGCGCCCAACTCGACCGCCAGCGGCGCATTCAA
>DASZUP010000951.1:0-5347 GCA_035547635.1 Pirellulales bacterium | reverse complement strand
ATCGTCGAACGCTTCCTGGCGCCGTTCTCGCCAGTCGGTCCAAGGCACAATGATCAACCGGTCTACCAACGGCGCCACGGCGCCCGCGGCCCACACGAACGACAGCGGCTCGATCGGAATGCGAAATCGGGCAGAGACGATCGTCAGCGAGTGGAACAGCGCCACCGCGCCGAAAATCGCCCAAGTTGGCGCCAGCCGCCGCCATCGGCCGCGTAAAGCAAGCGAGCCGATCATCGCCAGCGCCAGCCAGACGGCTGTCGACGCCCGATAGATCCGATTGGCGGCCTTGGGGTTCGTTTCGTCGAACAATAGGAAGTAGCGGAGCCGCCGGGCGCACAACCTCAGGTAGCGCTGCGGATGGCGCCGTACGAAGTCCCATGACCGGCTGAACAGCAGCCTTGAACGCTCCGGCTCCGTCAAGCCGGTGAACTCTCGGTATCCGCCCGGCGCCAGCAGCACGTCGTCAATGTACAGCGTCTCATGCCGGGCTTCCCACAATGCGCGATGCATGTCGGCCAGGCTGCCGTCGTGGTCGTTGCGCAGCGTTTCCGCTGAACGCTTGGGGATCTTGTCGGTGCCCCAGCTTGCCGCATTGTTGCCTTGCCAGAACGCGTAGCCGAACGTCGATTTGACGAACACCCACTCGCCATGCACCCGGTAGTTGCGCCACAGCCAGGGAGCGATGACCAGCGCAGCGACGGAAGCCATCAGGGCCAGGCGCAGGCAGCGGGCGGCGGGAGAAACGCGGAATGTGGAATGCGGAACGCGGAGCGAGTGGCCCGTGGTTCTCTCGCCCTTTGGGGGCGACTGCGCGGAAGTCCCCTCTCCCAAAGGGAGAGGGAGTTTTCGAGGCGTGCCTTCAACTTGCGCCTCGCTTCTCCAGAACATCCAGGCGATGATCGGCAAGGCAATGGCCAGAATCGGGTCGATCAACAGCAGTAGCCCGGACAGCAGCCCGGCCAGGACTGCCTTGAGCCACGAATACGGGCGCCAATGCGAAGCGACGAGGGCGACGAGCGATGTCAGGCAAAGCGCCGCCCAGATGGCCACCTGCATGTGAGTGACCATGTACACGTGCGCCGGGTAGAGCGCCGCGCCATAACCGGCGACCCAGCCAAGCGTCGGCCGCTCAGGCAGCAACGACCAGGCCAGACCGACGACGACCAGCGCCAGTGCGGCGCCGGCCGCGCACTGCAGGATTTGCATCGCCAGCAGGGCCGCCGTCGATGCCGGACCGAATAACCAATAGCACCCGGCCAACAGCGCCGGATAGAACGGGGCCTGCTGCGATGTGGGCCCTTCGACGCCGAGAAACTTGACCGTAAACCCGCGGCCGGCCAGCAAGTTCTCGGCGATCTCGCCATGCTCGTACGTCACCGCTGCTGGCGACGCCTTCGCCAGGCAGGCAACGACGCCCAGCCGCAGGCCGAAGGCCGCCAGCGCGAGCAGCGCCAAACCAAGGATTCTGCGTAAACGGGGCATAGCCGGTCAAACGGAAAGAGGGGCTGTTTTGCGCGGCGGATTCTACCGCCGATCCGGCCCGCCAAGCCAGAGCATTTGGCGCCGGCGGCGCAATTGCCGACGAACGCGCGGGAGACTGCTGGACCAGGGCGGCTGGCGGCCGGACAATGCAGAGTCCTCAGGAGTCCTGTGCGAAATGACTATCGAGCCCAACCCGGAAGAGCCCATTGAAGCGGAGGTGGTTGCCGAAGCGGCCGGCGAGCATCAAGCCGAGGAAGTATTCGGCGTGCCCCGCCGGTTCGGCGTCGGCACGATTCTGGTGATCACGACGGCTTTCGGCTTGCTGCTATCGTTGCTGCAAGCGCTGGGCGCGCCGGTTGGCGTGGTGGATTTCGTGGTCTCGTTTGTCAGCCTGATCGGCGCTGGTCAGATGCTGTTATTCGACGGCACGCAGCCTCGCCGGGCGTCACTGCTGGCAGGGCTCATCGGCCTGCCGCTGTTACTGGGACTGACGATTGGCTTTTTCGTTCCGCATCGCGGCCGCAACAACGAAATTGTCTGCCCGATCTGTGCCGCAATCATCTTCGGGCCGCCCAGCGGTTATCTGGCCGGCGGCATTGTGGCGGGCGTGTTTTTGATTATGGACGCCATCGAGAAATCTCTGAGCCGATGGCGTCGAGAAAACAAAGAGGACGACGATTGAACCCAGACATTAGCCGCGCCCTCGAGCGGCTCGCTTGCGGTCGTTCTCGCTCAATAGGAGCTTGTGCAGGCGGAAGCTCGCCAGGTCAAAAGCTTGCACGCAACGAAGAGGGCTAGAAACCGCTCACCTCCGCTAACGTACGCTGATGTCTGAAGAATTAGCGATTATTAGCGGGAATCAGTGGTTCGCCGCCTCTCGCACGTCGCGGCCCTATCCGCCGCCGCTCCTGGCGAGACGTTATAATGAACAATGAGAGCCACCCAAACCGACGAGATGACCATGCCGATTCATGATTGGACTCGGGTCGATGCGGGGATTTTTCACGACTTCCACCAAACGTGGATTCCGGAAATCAAGCGCGCATTGAACCAGGGGCAATTGCCTGCCGATTACTACGCGTTGGTGGAGCAAGTCGCCGGCGGGCGTTGGCCTGACATTCTGACGCTGCAAGGACCGCCCGGCAACGAACCGCCCCCTCCTGAGCCTCGCGGCGGCATCGCATTGACCGAGACTCCGCCTCAAGTTCAATTTCGAATCAAGGCAGAAGGCGACTCCTACGCGGCAAAGGCCAGCGCAATTGTCATTGGACACGTGAGCGGGCGTCGCATCATCGCTGTATTGGAGATTGTTTCGCCGGGCAACAAAGGCAGCCGGACGGAGCTGGAGCAGTTTACGGGCAAGGCTCTGGAGATGTTGCGAAGCGGGATCCACTTGCTTGTCGTCGATCTCTTTCCGCCAGGACCGCGCGACCCGGAAGGCATTCACAAGGCGATCTGGGACGAGTTGGCCGACAACGATTTCGCCCTGCCGCAAGAGAAACGTCTGACGCTGGCGGCGTATTCGGCCGGCGCCTGGCCGGAAGCCTTTGTCCAGCCCGTCGCCGTGGGAGGCGAGTTGCCTGACATGCCGCTCTTCTTGACTCCTGAGATCTACGTGCCCGTTCCGCTGGAGGCGACGTATCAAGCCGCCTGGCAAACGTTGCCGGCCTATTGGCGAGAGGTGCTGGAACGGCCAAACGGCGCCGACGTTCCATAAAGACGCCGACGCCCTGTCGATTTGTCAAACACGCGCCCAGCTACGCCCGGGCTCGAGCGGCTCGCTTGCGGTCGTTCTCGCTCAACAGGATCTTGCGCAAGCGGATGTGCGTAGGCGTGATTTCGACCAGTTCATCCTCTTCGATGTACTCCAAGGCCATTTCCAACGTCATCACGCGCGGCGGCTTGAGCAGGATGTTGCGATCGCTGCCCGAGGCGCGCATGTTGGTCAGCTTCTTTTCCTTAGTCGGATTGACCGGCATGTCTCCGGTGCGGCTGTTTTCGCCGACGATCATCCCTTCGTAAACTTCGTCGCCCGGTCCGACGAACATTTCAGCCCGCTCCTGCAACCCGTCCAGGCCGAAGGCCACGGCCTTGCCGGAGACCATCGAGACGAGCACGCCGTTCGGTCGTCCGGCAATGTCGCCTTCCAGCGGCCGGTAGCGGTCGAAGCGGTGATGGATGATCGCCATGCCTTGCGTGGCGTTAAGCAGTCGCGTCCGCAGGCCAATCAAGCCGCGTGCGGGAATGGAGAACGAAACATGGGCGTACTCGCCGCGCGTCTGCATCTCCAGCATCTGACCGCGGCGAGCGCCGGCCAGTTCCATCACGGCTCCCAGGCGGTCCGGCGGGACCTCGACCACCAGTGTTTCAAACGGCTCTTCGATGATGCCGTTGTGCTCTCGCGTAATGACGCGGGGTTTGCCGACCGAGAGCTCGAAGCCTTCGCGGCGCATCGTCTCGATCAGCACCGAGAGGTGCAGCAGGCCGCGGCCTGAAACGGCAAACGCGTCGCTCCCTTCCACCTGACGCACGCGCAAGGCGACGTTGCGTTCCAGTTCCTTGGTCAATCGGTCTCGCAGGTGGCGGCTGGTGACGAACTTGCCGACCCGGCCGGCCAGCGGCGAACTGTTGACGCTGAAGATCATTTCCAGGGTCGGCTGATCGACTTCGACGCGGGGCAAGGCCCGGCGGACGTCGAAATCGCTGATCGTGTCGCCGATCTCGACGTCTTCCAGCCCGACGACGGCCACCACGTCGCCCGCTGCGGCTTCTTCGACTTCCGTCCGGCCCAGTTTGTCAAAGACGTAGAGCGTATTGATTTTCGACACGACGGCCTCGTCGGCCTTCATCAGCGCCACGCGCTGGCCGCGCCGGATGGTGCCGGAGTGAATGCGGCCGATGGCGATGCGGCCGACAAACTCGGACCAGTCGAGCGTGGTGGCGAGCACCTGCAGCGGGCTGTCCGGATCGATCTCCGGCCCCGGAACGGCCTCGAGGACCAGATCCAACAACGGCTTCATTGAGTCGCCCGGCTCGCTCGGATCGTGCGTAGCGAAGCCCTGCCGCGAACTGGCGAAGATATAAGGGAAGTCGGCCAGCGAGTCGTCGGCGCCCAGTTCCATGAACAGCTCGAACGTTTCGTTGAGCACTTCCTCGGCCCGGGCGTCGGAGCGGTCGATCTTGTTGACCACCACCACCGGCTTGAGCCGGCACTCGAGCGCCTTGGACAGCACGAACCGCGTCTGCGGCATCGGCCCCTCGGCCGCGTCGACCAGCACCAGCGCGCCGTCGGCCATCCGCAGCACCCGCTCCACCTCGCCGCCAAAGTCGGCGTGGCCCGGGGTGTCGATCAGGTTGATCTTCACGCCTTTGTACGGAATGGCGATGTTCTTGGCCAGAATCGTAATGCCGCGTTCGCGCTCCAGGTCATTGGAGTCGAGAATCCGTTCGCCGACCAACTGGCTGGCGCGGAACTCGCCGCTCTGCCGCAACAGGCAGTCAACCAGGGTCGTCTTGCCATGGTCGACGTGGGCGATAATGGCGATGTTGCGAATGTCGGTGCGCCGCTGGGCGCCTACGATCTGCTGCATAAAATGCTTCTCAGATGGAAGTTACGTGCATGCTGCGCGCCGGGCGTGGACGCGAAGGCAACTTGTTGAACAGGCAAAAACGCGGCGGAACGGCCGCGTTCTCATATCAGGCGGGTAAAGCTCGGCCGCTCGCTCGAGCCGGCGGTCCGCCCCAGTCGCACCGCCGCCAGGCGCGCCAAGCCCATCTATTCTAGTGGCCGGCCCGTTCGCTGAGAACGGCAAACTACGAGCGTTCTGATGAGCTTTTTGTGAAAAGCGCGTCCGCGGCGTGCGGA
>DASZUP010000950.1:0-3452 GCA_035547635.1 Pirellulales bacterium | reverse complement strand
CCGGCCTGAGTGCAAGGTTGCCTGCCCGCCGCGTTCCGGGCGTAGAATGTGGATGATGCGTCCCGAACCAGCGCACCCGAGGCCAGTGCGCGGGCGCCTGCAGGCGAATCCATGAAACATATCAAAGGCGACCGATTCTACGTGGCTTTAAACGCCTCGCAGGCGCGACGGCGGCTGAAGGGGCATGGCTTGGGCGTGCGCAAGGTGGAAAGCGCGGGGACGAATCGGGCCATGATTATCCACACCGCCACCGGCGAACACCTGCAACAATTACTGGCCTTGTTCCAGAACCTCATTACTGGTCCAGAAGACCCGCCGGCGCCCGCCGAGCGGACTGATAACGCGCACGAATAGAATCTGGCGATGCGCAAGTCAGCGTCTTCTCCGAGCAGCATGAATCGTGCAGCGATTCGCAGTTCAGCTATTTCCGGTTGAAGCGCACGGCGATGCTGGTCAGCCGCATGCCGGACGACCGGCTCGAATCGCCGTCAGGGCGTTACTGTCGCATGCCCGGCAAGGACTGCCGCAACTGAGCTTGTTCGACGTAGGCGGCTTCCTTCTCGAAATTCGCCGCCTCGGAGCACTGGCAGTGTAGCGAAAGGTCGCCATCCCGCGTCATGACCAACACGCGTCCGGGCGCCTTGGCGCCGGCTCGACCGTCTGGCAGAGAGTTCCCGCCTGCCATGTCGACTAACGTGACGTCGCTTTTCAGATCCATCCTGAGACCGGCGGCGCCTTGTGGCCGCGACGATTGCGCCGTGCTCGGATCAGCGACCTCCACTCCCGCCGCATTCGCCGTGGCTCCTCGCGGCAGGTCAAAGATGCGAGCGGTGGTGAGCGCCGTTTGTGCATCGAATTGACGGACCAACACCTTGGCCTTCGGCTCGACCGGATCGACGCCGCCGGTCAGCAATTGCGTGCCTGAGGCGACGGCGACGGCGACGGCGGAAGTGGGCGGACTCCAGTCCGTAAAGAGTTCTGGCTGCTCGCGGAGCGAAGGATGGGCCAGATAGCGGACGGGGACGGCGAAGTTCGGGTTATAAAGCGCGAGCCGAACGCGGTACTTGTATTGCTTGCCGGGTTCGACGCCGAAGTCAAAGAACCGGAACAGCCGCTGCTTGACGTCCTCTTGCGGCAGTTGGGCGCCCGCAAGTTCTTCTTCAAGCCCAGGACGCCCCCGCACGTTCGGCATGCCGGCGCCACGCGCAAACGGCCCGGCGCCCGCGGCGCCGGGCCGTGCGCCGGGCTGCCCGCGCCGACGAAGCAAGGCCTGTCTCCGGCGGCTGATTTTCGGCGCCCCCGTCTTCAACTCCGCCGCCGCGGCGGCCGCAGCCGCCAGTTCAGCTTCGCGGGCTCGCGTTTCCTCCAGCAAGGGAACGTCGGGATGCCGGACGGCGTTCGCGTCGTGGTTGGCCAGCACCAGCGGCGGCAAAGGCGAGCTGACATCGACGGACGGCGTCAGATAGCGAGGATCAACCGGTTCCGGGTAGACGGCCGCCCAATAAGCCATGTCGTCCGCGGCCGCATCCATTTCCAACAGCTTGAACTCGCCCGTGTTCCCTGAGGCATCGACTTCGGCCCGCTCGACGTCGCAGTAGACGTACTGAGGAACGTCGGTCGGAAAAGTCTTCATCGCGTCGCGAAACGTTCGCTGAAACGCCGCCTCTTGCTCGGCCGCCGGAATCAAACCGACCAGGCAGACCCAGTAACGGCCGTCCAGCCTGGCGCCGCTGGGAACGGACAGTGCGTACTGGATGCGCTGAGGCAGCGCCGGGGCAGCGGGCCTGGCGACTGGTTGGGGCATAGGCATTCGATAATTGGGCGGGATTCTTCGTCCGCGGCGTCTGCCGCCTCGGGCTGACGCAACCCTTTGTCCCGGCGCCATGGGAACTCCTGCCGCCCCAGGCGGCGCGTAGCCTTGGGGCGGTTGGTACGCGGGCCGGGCCGGGCCGGCCGCCGGCATGACCGCGCCGCCGCGAGCCGTATTGTCGACCGCGCTGCTGCGAGCCAAGAAACGCTCGCGTCCCAAATCGCTTTCGCTGATGGCGATCGCCCCGAAACCGGAAAACGCTTTCAGCTCCGACACGGCGAACAGCTCGGGCTGCTTGCGCCGGACTCGCAGTTCCGAGTAAATCGGGGCCATGGCAAACATCGGAAACCGCGCGGAGTCGACTTCCACGAATGCTTTGCGAACTCTGCGTTGCAGATCGCGCGGAGCGGCTAGCCCGGAGAACGATTCGGGAGGTCTCGAGTGCTCCAGCCGCGATATGACGTCGTCGGCCTTTCGTTTCATCCCTGCTGGCGTATCGTCGTAAGCATGGATCTTCAGCGCCGAAGCGAACAGGCACAGCGCAAAACAGGCCATCACGCCGAAAACCACTTTCTCAATGTGGTCGATACAGAATTGCGCCCATGGCCCTGCCGGCTGATACCTGCCGAGTTCTACGAATTCCGCGCGACGGGGCGGAGGCGACGCCTTGGTCTTGCCCTTGGGCGACTTTGCTTTGGCTTTCATCGTGAAACGGTCTCGGCCGAAATCCCGGCGTGCTGCCATGCCGGCGCAGGACGGCGCCTTATTTTTGAAATTGGGCCGTCCTGAATCTCAGGATCTTGTCCGCGGTTGCTCGCACAATGGCAGAGCTGCATTTAGCCGGCGTGAGCGACGCATTCTAATTGCGTGAGCGATTTATGAAGGACGTATAAGCGTTACGCCCTTGGCATGGCCAGGACATGGGCGGCTGCAGCGCCTTGCTGAAAATCCGGGCGTTCCCGGGCCCAGACCTGCGCCGACGAATTGCGTGAAGCCGCTGCGGTCGATCTGGCTCGGCGGCGCCGAAGTTGGCTAACCCATGCGCACGGGCGTTTCCGACGCAGGAACGGCGCTCGGCGTCTTTCGCCAGCGGCTGCAGCTTTGCGGACTCCGCCAGATATCCAAGCTGTCCTGTTCCTCGCCGCAGCGCTCGCACTCGCGAGTGTTGTTGAGCATGTCCGCCAAACGCTGATGGACCTGCTGAAAGGGCGCAAGACTGTTGCGGTAGGCGTTCAAGGCTTCGATATAAGCCCGCTGATTCCGCTGAGCCAGGCGAAGAATGAATTGATGAGCGGTGAACACCTCATCCATTTCGGCGATCACCTCGGAGTAATGGCTAAACAACTCGTCAAAGTCGTGTAGCGACATGGCTTTTACCTCCTGGCGAAGGACCGGAAGACAAAAGGATCCTCGCAAGACGGTTGCCCCCCACGTACAAGAGCGAGGAGCGCGTCAGCCGATAGGCCGATTCCGTTCAGGCTAATGACGGGCGGAGGCGGCTGTCAAGGATTTCTTGCGGGGCGTGCCGGCCAGCCAGACTGGCCGACACAGGCGGAAGACGCCGGAAAAACCGGGTCTTGCGGGCGGCATTCGAGCTAAATCTGGGGAAATTCGGCCGGAAACTCCTTTGAGCCCCCGCCGC
>DASZUP010000949.1:0-6512 GCA_035547635.1 Pirellulales bacterium | reverse complement strand
GCTGACTGCCTGGAGCACGGCCGGCGTGCTGGGCCCGATCGCCATCACGTCGCTGCGCGAGCGCGCGGTGCACCGCGCCATCCGGCAACTGGCCGCAATCGTCGGCAGCGAACGTTTCGAGAACAAGTTCGGGGCGCCCCTCTCGGAACTGCCCGCCTTGATCGAGAGCAATACAGTCACGATTTCAAAACTGATGGAGATCGCTCCTTCAGGGACGGTCGATCCGTCAAGCAGTCTTTACAACTCGACGATGTACCTGATGACCGGGTTGCTTGTCGTGGCGCTGGTCGCCAACCTGCTTGTCTCGCCGGTCGAGGAAAAGCACCATCTCGACGAGTAAGACTTGCGCCGGCACGGCCCTTGCACGGCGACACATGCGTTGGCCAGCGTGATTGAGGCAATCGACGCAACACGATGCAACAAGGAGCTTTCCATGGTCTCCCAAGACCGCATTACGCTGCAATCCAAGGGACATCGAGACATGCATGATCTGACCGGAGAGATCCAGCGCATCGTCTCACGTTCAGGAATTCGCACCGGGATAGTTCACGCGTTCAATGTCGGCAACACGGCGGCGATCGGCATGATCGAATTCGAACCGGGGCTGGCGGCCGATCTGCCGGAAATGCTCGACCGGCTGATTCCACCCAGCCGCGACTACGGCCATGAGCAAGCTTGGCACGACGGAAACGGACACTCGCATTTGCAGGCTACGCTGCTGGGGCCTTCACTCACCGTACCCGTCAGCGACGGGAAGCTGGTGCTGGGCACGTGGCAGCAGATCTTTCATCTGGAGTGCGACGTGCGCCCGCGGCAGCGAACGGTGACGGTGACCGTCTATGGAGAGTGAATCAGGCGCTGCTTGCCTAGAACGCCCTGACTTCGTTCGCCTCTCGGGCGAGTCATCGCTAATCGACGCGAGGCCCGTACTTGTTTCGGCTTTTGCGGGGGCGCCAAGGCGGCCTGGAACCGAACGTGTCGATTTCGCATTCTGGCAACGCGGCTTGCAGCTCGCGCACGCCCTCGATCGTGATCTGGCTCCTGCTGACGTCGAGCCGGCGCAGGGAATTCTTCAGCGGCAGCAACATCAGCATCGCTTCGTCGTCTGTGTCATCCGGAACTTGCAGTTCGCGAAGCGTCCGAATGCGGACCACGTGCCGGAGCCCCTGGCAGGTCGCGAAACGCATGCCGCCCAGCTTCAAACGTTCGAGCCGCGGAAAACTTGCCAGTGACTTCAAGCCGTCGTCCGTGACGCAGGTGTTTTGCAGGTCCAACTCTTCAAGCAGCGGAAGCGAAGCCAGGCGGGCCAGGCCCCGGTCGCCAATCGACGTACCCTCAAGGCTCAAGACCCTCAAAGATTTGATGTGAACGAGGTGCAACACGCCTTCGTCCGTAATGGAAGTGTTGCGAATCAGCAGCGTGCCGGCGAGCAGGTCAGCCCGCAGTTTCTGTTCGACCTCTTCAATATCCAGGGATCGGCCGCGATAAATGGATCCGATGAGCTCGCGCGGGTCGACTTCCGGATCGTAATGGAGCGTAAGCCCTATTCGGAGTTCCTCCAGTTCCGTCAATTCCGACAGATGCGCCAATCCGGCGTCGGTGATCCAGAGGCGCCGCAACGACAACCGCCGCAAGTGCGGCAGGCGTTTGAGTTCTTGCAGCCGATCGTCCAGCAAGCCTTCCATCTTGCGGGGAAGCACGTCAAGGCCGACGACGTTTCGGTCTTCGTATGCCGGGACCAGTCCCAGCTTGTCCACCGCCTCGCGCTGGCGGCGCTCATTCAGCCAACGCACGCCGAACGTGCTGCTGGCGATCGCGCACGCGATAAGCAGGGTCAGCAGCGTGCGCAGCCGGAAACGAAGGCCTCGGCGCAACCATTGCCAGACCGTCCCGGCCCCGCGCGCCGCACCGCCCGGCAGTGAAACGCAGACGTGGCGCAACCGTCTGTTCTTGCCGGATTCGTCTTGTTCGAGCTGTACACGCGACAAATCGCGGGAGTCGACGGAGTTCATGTAAGGATCGTGCATGTCGGGCAAGCGGATCGGCATTGCCTTTAGCATACAATAAATGCGTTACCGGCGGATTCGGTCGCCGCTTGATTGACGAATCTTCCCATTACGATAAGCTTGGCTTTCGTCTCACGGGACGCTTTTTCGCCCTTTGGCGCCGCGCTGCCAGGGCGAACCGGGCTCGAACGAGGGCCTGTTTCCAGGCTGTCCCTGCCGCCCAGCGTTTGGGCTGACGAGCTTATCCCGGACGTGAAAACGTCAATCGCCGAAATGGAACACGCGTGACAGGAGTTGATCGATGCCGAAGCTGAATGTCGAGGGAGTGGGCGAGTTCGAGGTCGCGCAAGGCAAGCGGTTGGTGCTTGCGCTGACGCAGGATGCGGGCATCGACCAACTGCACGCTTGCGGCGGGAACGCACGCTGCACGACCTGCCGAGTTGAGTTCGTGGACGGCGAGCCCGAACGCATGACCGTCGCTGAGCGCGACTTGCTCCAGGCCCGCGGTCTTTCCGGCCTGCGGTTGAGCTGCCAGATCGCCTGCGAGCACGACATGACCGTCCGCGCCATCAGCCGCCTGGAGGGGAGCGGCCGCAAAGACGCCGGCAGCGAGCCCGCCACCGCAATCACGCCGCCGCCGGAATGGGTTGAAAAGCCGGCGAGCTGACAACCTCGCCGGTTTTGAGGGGGCGGGGATGCGCTTCCCGCACGCACTCACGCGTCGACGAGCAGTTTCAGAGCCAGGCCGTGGAGCCAGTCTGCAAGCTTCACGTGAGGTTGCACGTCTTCGCAGGCGCCTTCCCAGTACATGTAATGGTCGTTCCCAATAAGTTCAGCTCCGCACTCCGTGCCGCAGTAAGGGAAGCAGCCAATCACGATATGGGGAGTATCTCGCCAAATCCTGACCGCAGGCAGGTTCTCGCCTTCCAACTCCTCCAGGAACACGTCCGTATTCAATTCTTGCCACGCCGCCTGGAGCAGGCAGATCAAACGCAGAGATTGGTAATACTGACGCAGCACCGGCGGAAGCGGCAGGCCATGTCGGCGTTGGAAGTCGGCGATTCCGCTAGGCGTAGACATCCGCAGCAGCCAACTCGGCGCCTGGCATTCCAACTCCAGCACCGCAGGAAAGCGAAGGTGGGCTCGAGCTAACGCCAATTCGTTTGCGTCTCGAATGCGGTCTATGGGGAACTCCGTCGCAATTTGCTAGCGTGCTTGGAAAGCTTGCTGCTCGTTGGTCTTCTCTTATTCGAGCGAATTTTCGGCGCGAGGTTCGCGCGTTCAAGCTCGCCTTCACTCCGACGAGCCCGACTTTTCGGCAAGCGCCCTCAGCCGGCGTTCGATGTCTTTGACCTCTGCCACGTGCGCTGGCCGCCGATTGGCGCGCAAGCGCGGTCCGCTCTTTTTCGTGCCGTCGCTTTCATCGCTTACCGTCGGCGCCGAGTTCTCGAGGAAGCCGGCGTCAGGCGTAGGGTCTGTCCAGCCACAGACAACAAGCCACTCGCTTCAACAACGATAGGTGTTCGCGCGCGCCGAACAGCTCGGCAACACGAAGAAAGCCGTGGATATCGGCTGGCGGTCGCGGTCCCCACAAACAAGTGCCAAACTCTCGATCTCGCATCACGAAGAACTCCTGGCCGAACATCACGACATCCCAGTAGCCTTTTTCTTTATCGCCGCCGGCCGGCCTTTCCAGACGCACTTGAAATTGGGCGTCGAAACGTTCCTGGAGTTCGCGAAGAAACGCCTGGCAAGCCTGATATGAGCCGTCGCCGCCAAGTTCCAGACAACGGCCACAGGTCTTGTTGACGACAAAATAGGGTGGTTGCGGCAATCGTTTTTTTCGCCAGGTTTCGGCAAACGTAAGGATGCGACTCATTGCGTCGGTTGCCGAGGTCTCGGCGTTGTTCGTGAAGATTTCGAGCTCTGCGGCGTCAAAAGCCGTTAGCCGTCAAGAGGTGATGAAGCCTTACTGCATTCTCATAGTCTCGCGCAGAACTGTCAAACCTGGCGAAGGACGCTCCCGCGCTTTGCGACTCAAGGCATGAGCTCCATCGCGCTCGGCACAGACAAACATTGCCGCGCTGCTCCCATCGCCGTAAAATCGCGGTCGCCCTTGAGACGCCTCGTACGATCGGTCGAAGCTTTTTTGCCCCCGCGAGGATATCCGACCATGTTGACGATCTGGGGAAAACCACGGCGATTTTGCGATTCTCTCAGCCGCCGGGATTTTCTGCACGTCGGCCTGCTGGGCGGCGCATTGACCCTGCCGGACCTGTTGCGACTGCGGGCCACGGCAGCCGCTGCGGGCGGCACGCGGCAGAAGTCGGTAATCATGGTCTGCCTGAACGGCGGGCCGAGCCACATGGATATGTACGACTTGAAGCCCGCTGCCCCGGCCGAGCTGCGCGGCGAGTTCAAGCCGATCGCCACGAATGTCCCCGGCTTCGACCTTTCGGAATTGATGCCGCTGCAGGCCCGGATCGCCGATAAGCTGGCGGTGGTTCGCAGCATGCAGTGGCCGCTCGACGACGGGCATCACCTGCACCTGGTCTTCAGCGGCTTTTCCCGCACCGCCGCGCGGCCGTCGTTCGGCGCGGTCGTCAGCCGAGTGCAATACGACCGCGGTTGGCCGCATCCGTTGCCCCCCTACGTCAGCATGGCGCAGTTCCCGACGCATCCCGTGCTGGTCGGCCATGAAGAACCGTCGTATCTCGGCAAAGCCCATCGACCGTTTGTGCCGTATCAAGCCGGGGCCCTGGTCAACGGGCAGATCAATTACACCGGCCCCGGCGCGGGCGACGTCAAGAACCTGACGCTGACCGACGGCGTCTCGCGCGAACGTTTGACCACGCGAACCACGCTGCTGGGCGCACTCGACAATCTGCGCCGCGACATCGACGCCCAAGGCGAACTGGCCGGGATGGACGCCTTCACGCTCCGGGCGCTGGACATGATCAGTTCCAGCCGTGTGCGAGAAGCCTTCGACATCCATCGCGAGCCCGCCGAGATCCAGGCTCGCTACGGGGGAGATATTGAGTACCAATACGATCCCGATCAGCGCCGCTGTTGGGAAGGGAGCAAGTTCCTGCTGGCCCGCCGCCTGGTCGAAGCGGGCGTGCCCGTCGTGACGCTGGCCGTTGGCGTGTGGGACACGCACGTAGATCATTTCCGCTACCAGCGAGACAACGTGCCGTTGCTGGACCGATCGCTACACGCCTTGATCACAGATCTCCACGAGCGCGGCCTGGACCAGGACGTGGCCGTGGTCGTCTGCGGAGAGATGGGGCGGACGCCGCGGGTTAACAAGAACGCGGGGCGCGACCACTGGCCGTCGGCCGGATTTGCTTTGTTTGCCGGCGGCGGCCTGCGGATGGGGCAAGCGGTCGGCGCCACCGACGCCCGCGGCGAACGCCCGCAAACGCGTCCCTACGGCCCGCAGAACATCCTGGCGACGCTCTATCACGTGCTCGGCATCGACCCCGCCTTGACCTTCCTCGATCATGCCGGCCGCCCCCGATATGTGCTGGACGATCAGGAGAAGATCGCGGAGTTGGTTTGACCGCTACGCATTCGCCAGCGTTGCCGCCAGGACTTGGCGTGCGAGTTCCGTTCATAGATGAGGTTCATCACTTTGGCTGGCAGCGTCCTGTGACTCACGGCGCCGCAACTCTTGGCTTCAACCGCTCCTGGTAGCGAAGCAGATGAAAGTTCAAGGCGATGTCCGGCTCGAACAGCAGCGGTTGGCGGGCCCGAAAGCGATCGATCTGCTCATGCTCGATCTCGGCATCGCCGAGCCGGTGCGCGGCTGCCGCCAGCGCTAAGGTGCGAATGTCTTCCAGCCAGCGGAAGTCCTGGCCGGAGAGCGTCACTGCGTCGAGGACTCCGCGAGCTTCCTCGATTGCGGCCGCTGCCCGCGAATGGATGACCGCAATGTTCATGCGCAGGTAGCCCGTCGGAAAGCCGCCGGCCGTGTTGCTCTCGAGCCGCCGCTCGAGCGTCGCGAGCATTAACTCGGGCCGGTCGGCCCGGTAAGCCTGCAGTTCTGCCTGCAGGTAATCAAAGTCGTAATCGTGGCAGCGCTGCACCACAAAGTTGGTGACCGACTCAAGTTCCGCCAACTCGCCGGACAAGATCGACAGCGCGGCCAGGTGCGACCACCAGCGCCCGAAGAAGGGCAATCCTCGTACGTAAAGGAAGTGGTCGTCCAGGATTTTGAGCTGCTTGTACGCCTCGAACAGCGGTCGCAGATACGACAGGCCGTCGTCGTATCGGTCCCAGAGATAAGCATACCTGGCCTCTGCCAGCGCGTACTCGCCGGATACCTCAGGGAAGCGGCAGCTCCTGAACAGCTCGAAGCCCTGATCGCTTGCTCGCGCGCGGATGTATTGTTGGCCCAGCGAAAACCGGATCTGCGCGGAATCCGGGAACTGCCGGTAGGCCTCCTCGAAACGCTGCAAGGCGTCGGCGTCGCGACCTGCCTGAAAGGCGACGATCCCATACAGG
>DASZUP010000948.1:0-7485 GCA_035547635.1 Pirellulales bacterium | reverse complement strand
CTGGTGGCCAAATCGGCCGAAGCGCGTCTTCGCTCGCGAATGCCGGTTCGCTGGACGATCCACTTAGGATCGACGCCGAGTTGCTCGCCCAACTCTTCGTTGGTGACAATCGCTTCGGGCACATAGGCGCCCGTCGCCACCACCTGCACGCCGGTCAGGCGCCGCAGCGGCGCAATGCTGCACGTATTGACTCTTTCGTCGCTCATCAAAGCTGCTCGGAGCTGACGCCCAGATCGCCGGCGGCATCACAGTTCCAGCACCGCCTCTTATCATTGTAGCACGGCGTCTAGAGTGCGGCGGCCAGTAAATCCATAGCAAAACTGACGTAAGACGCTATGCGCAGAGAAGTTCCGCACATCCGCAGGCCCCTCTTCCATGGAGCAAGAAGACCGTCTCCGGCCAGAGTCCGCCTTCTCAGCAACCGCGCGGCGGTCTGCTGCCGCCCCGCGTCAGGAATGCCTGGCTCTTGCTGGGTATAATGGCGAACTTCCACGAGCCGCCGTCGCTCCAACCTAAACGAGTGCCACGCTTATGCCACATTTGCTGATGCTAGCCGCCTTGCTGTTGACGTGCCTCGTTGGCCCGTTGCGGGCCGATGAGTCTTCGCTGGAGAAGATCGATCTCTTCAAAGCCGGCGATCTCGGCTACCGGCTTTATCACATTCCCGGCATCGTGGTCACCGCCAAAGGGACGGTGCTCGCCTGGTGCGAAGCTCGCAAGCACGGCAGCGATTGGGACCAGATCGACATCCTGCTCCGCCGTTCGGTCGACGACGGGCGCACCTGGAGCGAGCCTCGCAAAATCGTCGACGTGCCGGGACCGAAACAGAAGAACCCCGCGGCCCTGGCTCTCAAGAGCACGGATCCCAAGGACGTGACCTACAACAATCCCGTGCTGATTGCCGACCGCAATGGCGCCGTGCACATGTTGTTCTGCCTGGAATACATGCGCTGCTTCTACCAGCGCAGCAACGATGACGGGCAGAGTTGGAGCCAACCGGTCGAAATCACCAACACCTTCGAGAGCTTACGCGACCGCTACGACTGGAAGGTGCTGGCCACGGGGCCCAACCACAGCATCCAGTTGACAACCGGCCGACTGGTCGTGCCCGTTTGGCTTTCGACCGGTACGGGCGGCAATGCGCACCGGCCCAGCGTGACCGCCACGATCTTCAGCGATGACGGCGGCCAAAGCTGGCAGGCCGGAGAGATCGCCGTGCCTTGCACCGACGAGATGGTCAATCCAAATGAAACCGTCGCCGTGCAGTTGGCGGACGGTCGCGTGATGCTCAACGTACGGAATGAATCAAAGGCCCACCGCCGCATCATCGTAACCAGTCCCGACGGCGCCAGCGGCTGGAGCCGACCTCGCTTTCAGCCGGAGTTGGTTGAGCCGATTTGCATGGGCGGAATTGTCCGCTGCCAACATGCTGGGAAAAGCCTGTTGCTGTTCTCTCATCCGGACAATCTGACTCGCGCCGACGGCAAAGAAACGCCCGGTAAGAGCCGCGATCGCAAGAACCTGGCCGTTCACGTCAGCGCAAACGACGGCGAAAGCTGGCCGCTGTCACGCGTCGTCGAGCCCGGCTGGAGCGCCTACAGCGACATCGCCGTCACGCCGCGCGGGACGATTCTTTGTTTCTACGGGCGCGGCGAGAAGGCCAGCTTTTCCGGCGACCGGCTTACGGTGGCGCGGTTTGATCTTAATTGGATCAAGGCCGGACACTAAAGGAAACGAAGCATGGCCTCGGTGTTGCTGCAGTTCGCCATTTCGGCGGCGGTGATTGCTTTCGCGGGTTCGATGCTCACCCGGTATGCCGATGCGATTGCGGAGCTGACCGGCCTCGGACGGCTGCTGGTCGGCAGCATTTTCCTGGCCGCCGCCACCTCGCTGCCGGAACTGACCATCGACATTAGCGCTGTGCGGATGGGGCTGGCGAACATGGCCGTCGGCGATTTGCTGGGCAGCAGCTTGTTCAACCTGCTGATCCTGGCCGGGCTCGACCTGTGGCATCACTCAGCCGGAAAGATGCTCTCTCGCACCTCGGCCGCACACGCCCTCTCCGCGACGATGAGCGTGGCGCTGACGGCGCTGGCCGCCATCGCAATCCTGACCGGGCCGCAACTTGGAGACATTACGTTCCTTGGACTCGGCCCAGGCAGCGCAGCCATCCTGCTCGCCTATGCCGCCGGGTTTCGCCTGGTCTATTACGATCAGCGATTCGCGGCAACGAGAGAGCGGTACCAGATCGATCTCGCGCCGCCGCCTGCCCCTGGAATGACAAAAACCAAGGCGATCATCGGCTACCTGGCCGCTGCCGGGGTCATTCTCGTCGCCGCTCCGTTCCTGGCGAAATCGGCCGGCCGGCTGGCTGAACTGACAGGGCTGGGCGGCACGTTCGTCGGCACGACTCTGGTGGCGTTGTGTACTTCGCTCCCGGAGCTGGTCACCTCGCTGGCCGCCGTGCGCATCAAGGCTTTCGACCTGGCGCTCGGCAACATTTTCGGCAGCAACGCCTTCAACATGCTGCTGCTCGCGCCGCTCGATCTGGCCCATCCCGGCTCGCTGTTTGCGAATATTTCACAGACGCACATCCTCACCGCCTTGGCCGCCATCCTGGTGACGGCGGTCGCCGTGCTGGGGCAGCTCTATCAGGTCGAACGCCGGGTGCGATTCCTGGAACCCGACGCCATCGCGGTAATTCTGCTGATCGTCGCTTCGCTGGCAGCGATCTATTATCTGCGGCCTGAAGGCGTTGCAACGGCCGCGAGTCTCGGAACTCCCCTGCATGCCACCGACGCGGCGTCGAATTGTCGCCTTTCGCTCCCGCAAAATGACGTGCTTTCGCGGGAGCGAAAGCCGACAATTATGAGCCGGAGGCGTCAATCCTGGCGAGCCGGAGGCGTGAGCCTCCGTGTCGAAGTGCCAAGCGGATCGCCACACTTCGCTGACGCGGCAGAGCCGGCGGGTTGGTCAACATGACCAGGGGACTCACGTCCCCCGCTCGCCTGGCGGCGAGCGGAAGAAGGCAAATCTCGGTCGTCGACGTCAATGATAGAGGAACACAGGCGTCGACGCTTCGTTGAGAATCTTGCGCGTCATCGAACCGAACAGGAATTCTTTCAACGTGCGCTTGCCGTAGGCGCCCATCACCAGCAACCCGGCGTCGAGCGCGTCAAGTTGCTTCATAACGATTTCCGCCGGCTCTTCCGAGGAAGCAATCGGATGCGGTTCCGCACGGATTTGATGAAAGCTGAGGAAGTCGATGGCCCGGTCGACTTGCCTGGCCGCCGCGAGATGCTCGGGCTGGACCGAAATGATGTGCAGCGGATGCAACTCGGCCAGGCCCGTCCCGCAAAAGGCCTGCAAGGTGCGGGCCGCCTGCAAGCTGCCGTCGTAGGCGATGACCGTCGCCTGCCCCGGGCGCACGGCCTCGGGTACGGCGACGACCGGCCGCGGACTGTTCTTGACGACTTCGCGCAACGTGTCGTCGGCCTGGTGCTGAGTCTCGAAATGGAAATACGTTTCGCGGCCGAGCATGATCAGGTCGTAGCGTTGAGCCTCCAGCATGATCTGCTCGGCCGGTCCCCCGACGTCTTCCAACAACTTGCAAGAGACTTGCGCTTCAGCGCAGCGCAAGGCAAACTGTTCCAGCAGCCCGTCGACCCGGTGACGCGCCTCGGCCAGCAGCGTTTCAGTCAGGTCCTTTTTGAAGGCGGCGCCGCCGAGCGGCATCGGCTCAGGTTTGACGATCGTGGGCTCGTCAATGATCCCCAGTCCGACCAGCATCAAGTCAAACCGTTGCGCCCATTGGATACCCAACTCGACGGCGGCCTTGCTGAATACGGAACCGTCGAGCCCGACCATAATGCTGCGAGGCATGTTTTTTCTCCAGATAACCTCACCAAACGTACGCTGCTGCGCTCTAGGACTATCATACCACGCCCCCCCGCGTACGCCGCCGATGGTGCAAATTTGGGGCCGCCGCCACGCCGCCAGAGCGGCCGAGCAATCGTTACCGCCGTCCGCCCGGGCCGGGCACTGCCGTCGCAAGCTGCGACGGCGGGCCGTGGCGCCGCGCAACTCGCCCCCTATTTCTTGTCTTTCTTGGCGCGCGTGCTCCCGGATTGCGGCCGACCCAGTTGTTCGATGAAGCGGTCGAGCAAATAGACTTCCACGCGCGAATTCTCGTTGAGCAAGTCGCGGTCGCCGCCGCGGTAGACCGGCTCGCTCGAGCCGACGACGTTCAGCTCGAGCCGCTCGCGTTCGATGCCTAAAGACACCAGGTACTCCGCGGCTGCGTCGCAGCGTGCGAAAGCCAGTTCCCAGTCGTTGCTATACTGCGATCCCTTGGGCAGCGGCTTTCGCGAGGTGTGGCCGCGAATGGCGATTTTATTCGGCTTGCCGGCCAGCAACACGGCGGCTTCGCTCAGTTGCACCTTGGCGTCGTCCGACAGCTTGGCCGAGTCTTCCGGAAACAGGACCGATCGGCCGACTACCGTAAACGCGCCGGGGCGCACGGTCCGCGCCAGGGGATCCTCGCCGAGAGAGACTTTCGAGCGGTCAAAGCCGGACTTCGACCGCGAACGCTTCTTTTCCTTGCCTTCCGGCGCCGACGGGGTGTCGTCCGGACTGGAGGCGATGATGCCGACCGGCACCATGCTCATCGGCGCCGGATGCTTGCCGAAGGTGCGGCGCATCGAACGCATCATCTCGTTGACTTTTTCATTGGAGCGGATTTCGCTCATCGAGAACAGCAAGATGAAGAACGTCAGCAGCAGCGACATCATGTCGCCGAAGGTGACCACCCATTCAGGAACGCCTGCTGGCGGATCTTCTTCGATGGCCATTGCGTCAGGCCGCCTTTTCGTTGCTGCCCGCTCGCAGCTTGGGCGGTATGAAGGTGCTCAGTTTCTGCTCGACGACGCGCGGACTGTCGCCGGCCTGAATGGCCAGCACGCCGCGCACGACGATCTCCATCGCCTGGAGTTCCTGCTTGTTGACGTAGCCCAGCTTTTCCGCGAACGGCGCGCAGACGACGTTCGCCAACACGGCGCCGTACAGCGTGGTGATCATGGCCACCGCCATGCCGGGCCCCAGTGCATTGGGGTCGCTGAGGTTGCCGAGCATGAGAATCAATCCCAGCAACGTGCCGATCATGCCGAAGGCGGGTCCCATTTTGCCCCATTGGTCAAAAAACGCCTTGCCTTCCTTGTGGCGCTCGTTCACCGCCTCCATCTCGGTGCGCAGAATGTATTCCAGCACGTCGGGACGCGTGCCGTCGGCGGTCATCTGCACGCCCATCACCAGGAACTGGTTTTTGATCTCCTGCGTTTTTGCTTCCAGCGCCAGCAGGCCTTCCTGCCGGCTGACCTCCGCCAGCTTGACCAGTTCTTCCACCAGCGAGGGAATAGAAACCGGCTGATTCAAGAAGACGTTCTTCAGTACGACGACCGACTGGGCGAAGTTCCGGATCGGAAAGCACATCATCACCGTCGCCAGCGACCCGCCGATGGTCACGATGATTGAAGCGGGATCAATGAACGCGCTGGCCGAGCCGCCGCCCAGGACTACCGAAGTCGCCATGAACACGACAGCCAGTAAAAAGCCTACGACGCTAGCAATATCCATGGCGAAAAGGGCTCGACTCGGCGCGCACTGCAATGTTCCCCCGCCCTCGTAGGATCGGCTGGCAAGTCGCGACGCTTAACCCAAATTACCGTTCGCGCAATGTTTGCCATACCGGCGTCAATCGATGCAACCGGCAAACATGTCCGCACCGGGCCAGGTCGTTTCTACCGGCGTCCATCGCAATTCTCCAAAGGGTTGCCTGCTAGCATCAGCGCCAACCGCCTGATCGTCCAATTCAGGTGCATTCCACGCAGAGTCGCGTTGTAGCGCCGCCGAGATCGCGTTTATAATCCCCCCTCCAAGACGAGGTGCTTCGATGCGCGATTTCATGAAAGGGGGGCTGTTCAGCTTGTTCATCTGCGGCATGGCCACCTGCGCCATGTCCGCCATTGCCGGCGTGGTGATCGTGCTGGCTGAAGCGCCGCTGTTCAGCACCCGCCAATTCGAAATGTTGTTCGCGATGGCCATGGTATTCTGGACAGGCCTGGGGACCTCGGTGCTTTCCGCGTTTGCATTTGCCGCGCTCGAATACCTGGAACTGAAGTTTCCCGCGCGATTGCGTTCTCAACCTGCGGTCGAAGCGGCAGACGACTGACCGGCATTTCTCTCTCGCCGGCGCAGTCGAGTTCAATCGCCGGCAGCCCTCAGGCCGAAAACACTTCCAGTTCCGCTAGTCAAGCAGTGCGTGCTGATTGGCGCGTTTTCGCGCGGTTCAAGGAGGACCGCGTCTTCGAGGGGCCGCTTCCCAAGGAAGGGATCACGTGATGGCAGGGCGACATTTACTCTTCGTGGGCTGGTTTATCTGGACTCTGTTCGGCGTCGAAAGCCCGGCAAAGGCCCAGGACGTGCAAGCGGAATGGCTGGGCGTGAAAGTGCTGGAACGGCGCCCCGGCATACCGCTCAAGGTCGGCAAGCGAGTCGTAGGCAAAATGTCCGACCTGGGGCCGACGCCGTTGGTTATTGAAAGCCAGGGCGATTGGCTGCGAGTCGGAACCGATGCTCACTCGGGCTGGGTTCGCCAGCACGACGTCACGCCCATTGACCAGGCGCCGGAGTACTTCAGCCGCGTGATCAAGTCCGACCCCAAGCGAGGTTGGGCGTACAATCTGCGAGGCATCGCCCGGCAGGAACAGGGCGACTTCGACGGCGCTTTAAAAGATTACTCCGTGGCCGTGCGGCTCAATCCGCGCGACGCCGCCGCATATAACAATCGGGCCTGGCTGTTGGCCACGTGTCCCGACAGCGCGCACCGCAACAGCGCCCTGGCCCTCGCCTCGGCCCGGCAGGCGTGCAAGCTGACGAACTGGAAGCAGCCGATCTTCGTCGACACGCTGGCGGCGGCATGCGCCGCCGAAGGAGATTTTAAGTCCGCTGCGAAATGGCAGGCGATCGCCATGAAGCAACTGGCCCGCGACGAAGACTTCCAACGCGAGGCGCGCGAACGGCTGGAAATGTACGCCGCCGGCTCGGGATACCCGTCGGTTGAAACCGACGCCATCGCCGCTTCCGATGAACCGGTCGTCGAGACGGCCCGGCGCGCGCCCTCAGGCAATCGCCCCGCCAGCCGTCGCCGCCGCTAGCCGTCGTCGCCGCTAGCCGCGTCGCTGCGTCACGACGTCAGGCCGGCGTTCACGACTCGGGAATAGTACTCGTCCGACGCGAGGATGCCGACGCCGGCATCCTCGACCGTCGACGAGCCGCCATCCAGCGCGTTGACCCAGTTGTCCCGTTGCTTCGAACCGGTGCGTTGCAAGAAGTCGGCGTAGAACCCATCGATGATCTGGCGGTGCGCTTCGCTGGAGTTTACGAAGGCCGTGGCCGCGTCGGCTCGCGACAGCGTCCCGTTTTGCAATG
>DASZUP010000947.1:0-2287 GCA_035547635.1 Pirellulales bacterium | reverse complement strand
CGCCCTGCGAGCCGAAATCTTCGCTCGTCCTGACCAGTCCGCTGCCGAAAAGCTGCTGCCAGAAACGGTTCACCGTGACGCGGGCCGTCAACGGGTTTTGCGGACTGACCAGCCACCTGGCTAGCCCCAGCCGGTTGCGCGGCAGGCTCTCATCCATCGCCGGCAGCACGGCGGGCGTGGCGGCCGCGACCTGCTCGCCCGGCTTGTCGTAGGCGCCCCGCATCAGGATGAACGTCGCTCGCGGCTGCGTCATCTCTTCCATCACCAGCGTGGTCGGACTCTCGTCTTCGGCGGCGGCGATCTGTTTTTTCAGCGACTCAACCTCTTCCTTGGCTTCCTTCTGGCCCGCAACTTCCGCTTGCTTGCCATCCTTAACGCCAGCGGCTTCCTGTGGCTGGGCGCCGCTCAACTCGGCGAGCCTATCGTTCGCCGTTTTCAACTTTGCGTTCAGTTCCGCGAGTTTCGCCTCGATTTCCGGCGCCGGAAGCTTGACGAACGGCGGCGCGTTGCGGCGAATCGATTCCCCGTAGGCGCCCACGCCGCGCTCAGGCACGTTATGAAAGAAGGCCTTCAGGGCATAATAATCTCGCTGCGTGAACGGATCGAACTTGTGATCGTGGCAGCGGGCGCAGGTGAACGTCTGGCCCAGCCATACCGCCGCGGTCGTTTCCACGCGATCGGCCGTGTACTCCGCCAGGAACTCGTCGGGAATAATGCCTCCCTCTTCGTTCAACATGTGATTGCGATGAAAGCCCGTCGCAATCCGCGCTTCCAGCGTCGCACTGGGCAGCAAATCGCCGGCCAGTTGTTCGATGGTGAACTGGTCGAACGGCATGTTGGCGTTGAAGGCCCGGATCACCCAGTCGCGCCGCGGCCACAGTTCACGGTCGCGATCGACCTGGTAGCCGTTCGAGTCGGCGTACCGCGCCGCATCGAGCCAGTCGATCGCCATCCGCTCGCCATAGTGCGGCGAGTTCAAGAGCCGGTCCACGACTTTTTCGAACGCATCGGCCGAAACGTCGGCCAGAAAGGCGTCCACCTCGGCGG
The DNA here is from genome assembly GCA_035547635.1 of Pirellulales bacterium. Lineage (GTDB taxonomy): Bacteria > Planctomycetota > Planctomycetia > Pirellulales > JAICIG01 > JAICIG01. The sequence goes on along the minus strand of DASZUP010000947.1, from coordinate 1,240 downwards.
GCGTCGGCGGCAGGCCCGTCAGATCAAGCGCCGCGCGGCGAATCAACGTCTCCTTGTCCGCTTCCGCCGAGGGGGCAAGTCCCTCGTTCTCCAGCCTCTCCAGAACGAAACGATCGAGATCGTTCCGCGCCCAGTCCTCGCGCTTTACCGTCGGAACCTGCACCGGCGCAAGCGGCTCGAAGGACCAGTGCCGCTCATATTCGGCGCCCTGCGCGATCCATTTTTGCAGGATCTCCTTGTGCCGCGGTGTAAGCTGCTTACGCGACTCGGACGGGGGCATTTGCAGTTCGGCGTCGTCGGTCAGGATGCGGGCGACAAGTTCGCTGGCCGCGACGTCGCCCGGCGAGATAGCCCTGGCTTTCACTGCTTCTTCGCGCACGTCGAGCCGCAGATCGGCCTGACGCTGGCTCTTGTCCGGGCCGTGGCAATAGAAGCAGTTGTCCGACAGGATCGGCCGCACATCGCGATTGAACTCGATCCTGCCCTCCCCGCTGGGCTCTGCAGCCACGACGTTGAACGCGAAGCAAGCAATCAGGACCAACGACGCCGCGACCGTCGCCACTGTGCCCTGCGCCGCGTTTTGAAAATCATGCCTTCTGGTTATCACGCTTTATCCGTTTTCCTTGCCGCGGAAGGAACCGCCCGCCTGTCAGCCGCAGAGATCGCTAACTCGCGGCGCTAAGCATCCCAGTATGTCCGTAGCCCCGCACGCCAGGCAAGTCGGCGTGGCATATTTCGACGGCGGCGGGTGTATGCCGGCGTGCCGTTTGGCATCGCACGCACCATGCACTTTAGCCGTCATCGTTCAGGAACGGCGGGAAGCCGGTCTTCATCTCGCGCAAGCGTCCAACGCGGCGCCCAATGCCTGCCATGGAGCATCCACATCACGGCTGGCCCCCTGCGGGACCGGCATCCCAAATGCGCAGCCCGCCCGCGGCCGATCGGTAGAGGAACAATCCGGCCGCCAGTCGACTGCCATCCGGGCTGAAACTAAGACGACCGATAGGGGTTTGGCCGTTATAAAGCCGCAACACCTCTTCCCAAGTGTTCGTGTCCCACAAGTGGACCACGCCTTGCGGATCGCCGGTCGCCAGCCGATCTTCGCCGGGACTGAAGGCAATTGCCAGGTTCATCCACAGCGGCTGCCCTTGCAATGCGAGGAACTCGTGCATCAGGCCGCTGTCTTCCACCGACCAGACAGCCCCTTTGCCGACGCCCGAAGCGGCCAGCAGCCTGGCGT
>DASZUP010000946.1:0-4224 GCA_035547635.1 Pirellulales bacterium | reverse complement strand
CTCAGAGCCGGCCCTGGAGCCGTCCGACGTAAAAGCACAGCAGACTTAGACCGGATGCGCACCGAACGGTCGAGGCGAACACGCTAACCCGAAGCGCAAGCGAGGGATGGCAGTCGCCACAAGGGGACGCTTCGCCCCTCTCTTGCGCTTCGGGTTGATGTCGCCGTGCGCAATCCGGGTTAGGCTGCCTACGAACGCGCCCGAGCGCATGAAAAAAGGCCGCTTGCGACGCTCTCGCAAGGGCCTTGAAAGTGGAGGATAGGGGACTTGAACCCCTGACCTTCTGGCTGCCAGCCAGACGCTCTCCCAACTGAGCTAATCCCCCCTAATAGTCAGCGGCCAGGAAGACGCTAACCCGGGATGGGGCAAAACCTAACGGAAGCTGGTATTGCCACCGCGAAAGGAAAAACTTATCACCGTAGATATTGGCTGTCAAGCGACTTGGGGACCAATCGCCGCAAAAGCTGGCGCCGGCAGACCGTCGCTGCCGGGCTAGAACTTTTGCGGCAGCTTGCGATGACCGCGCCCTGGCCGTCGCAGTAGAGAATATCCGCGTGACGACCCGAAAATCTTGAGGGCTCCTTGAGAAAGATCATTTTCACCCTGGCGAAGTTCGCCATCTCCGCCGGCATTATCGGCTACCTGGTCTACGACGCACAACGCGACCAGACTTTCTCCAACCTCGCCAGCCAGCCTAAACACTGGGGCATATTGGCCGCCGCCACGGTCGTCTGCCTGACGGCAGTGATGCTGACGTTCGTGCGCTGGTTCGTGCTGGTGCGGGCGCTCGAACTGCCCTTTAGCTTGAAAGACGCGTTCCGGCTCGGTTTTCTCGGCTACCTGCTGAACTTTGTCTCGCTGGGCGCCGTCGGCGGAGATCTGTTCAAGGCGGTATTCGTCGCCCGCGAACAGCACGGCCGCCGCGCGGAAGCCGTGGCCACGGTCGTGCTCGACCGCGTGGTCGGGCTCTACATGCTGTTTGTGCTGGCTACCGCCGCGATTCTGGCGACCGGGCAGTTGCACAGCCCGGTCGAGCAGATCGCCATCATCTGCCAGGGCACGCTGGTTTGTACGGCTGCCGGCGCGGCGGGCATCGCCGTGCTGCTGATTCCCGGCGTGACCCAAGGGGCGTTTTCCGCATTCTTGCAGCGCCTGCCGCGCATCGGGCCGTTGTTCGGCAAGCTGCTGGGCGCCATTCGGATCTATCGTCGTCGGCCGGGCATGCTGGCCTTGGCCTGCGCATTGAGCGCGGCCGTCCACTCGCTCAGCGCCACCGGCATCTGGCTGGTGTCGAAAGGCCTGCCGGGCGAAGCGCCCTCGCTGGCCGACCATTTCGTGATCGTCCCTCTTTCGCTGGTCACCGGCGTGCTGCCGCTGCCGGTCAATGGCATGGGAGCCTTCGAGGCGGTGGTGGCCTTTCTGTACCAGCGGATTCCCGTCGGCCTGGAGGTCGCCGAGGGGCGAGGGCTGGTCGTCGCGCTCGGCTATCGCGCCATCACTATCCTGATCGCCATGGTCGGCGTCTGTTATTACCTGGCCAGCCGCCGCGAAGTGGCCCAGGTGCTGGAAGAAGCCGAACGGGAGCAGGAGCTCGAGGAACGAGAGCAAACGCACGGCGAGAGCGTCGAAGAGCGCTTCGTCCATCCCGAATTAAATCGTGGCGCGGCGCAAGCCTAACGCTTTGCCAACGTCAGCAGATGTAGCGGAATCGGTGACGATTCCGTGCCCTGACGCGTTACGCCACGAACGCTCGCGCTGCTTCTGCTTCTGGCCGGCCTTATTCTGCGTCGGCGCCGCGAACGTAAGGCTTGCCGTTGATCTTCAGCTCCCCGCCGCGTTGCACCACGGCCGGGGCCGTGGCGGGCAGCAGCTCGCTGTTTTCAACGCCGGTGACCGAGAGGCCTTCGGTCAGCAACTGCGCCGCGCCGTTGTCGCCGATCAGGCAGCCGTCGAGCCGGGCGTGCGAACAGCCGGCCACCGTCACCCCCGCGCGGCCGTTGCCCCGGCAGGTGACGTCGACCAGTTTGCAGTTCCGAACGCCGTCATTGACGTTGACGCCGTCGAGGCGGAAGCCTTGCACGATCAGGTCCATGATCACTACGTCATGCACGTGGTACACGGTGATGCCGGTCTGCAGGGCGGAGTACGACAACGGATAGCCGTCGGGAAGTTTGGCCGGCTCGACGCGGAAGTAGATGAATGCGTCGCGGCGGAACCACTCGAGCGGCGCCAGTTCCGGCAGGCGATGAGAACCCGGCTCGATCTCGCGTTTAACGGCCGGCTTGTCGGCCAGGAACAACTGCTGATAGCTCGATCGAGCAGGGCGAAAGCGAAAGATCGGCCCCTGCACCGATTCCCAACTGCGATCGGGAACCGGGGCCGTGCCGTCGAGAATGGCGCCCTGCCCGTCAATCACGAACGGCCGGAAGCCGTTGCCGCAATGTTGGGCCGTCGACAGGCTGATCGTCTCCCGGTACGGCTCGTCATTTTTGGCCAATACGATTCGATCGCCGGGCAGGGCAATTTGCAGCGCCCGCCGGACGGTGCGCACCGGCCCGCCAAATCCGGCCGTGTCGGCGGTCAGACCGTCATTCAGATTATCGCCACGGACATTATCGACAAACAGATCCCTGGCCGCCGCTTCCGCCGTCGCCAACGAGCAGCATAAAATCGCCAGATACAGGACGCGCATAGCATCGCTCCGCAATCGTCGTATTTAAGAGTCTTGAAATGTAGCATGGAACGGGCGCGGAACTGCCCGCGGGGGTGGGAGAAACCCAGGGCGCCGCACATAAGTGACGACTTGCCAAAGATTTGTGACACCGGAGATTGGAGGTTGAGGTCGTGCGACTTGCCATTAACGACCGGCTGATCGAACTTCGCCAGGGCGACATTACGGAGGAAAAGACGGATGCGATCGTGAACGCGGCGAACGCCCAACTAGCCGGCGGCGGAGGCGTGGACGGAGCGATCCATCGCAGCGGCGGGCCGGCCATAATGGAGGAGACGTCGCGCCGTTATCCGCAGGGATGCCCGACCGGCGCCGCCGTGATTTCCGGCGCCGGGCAACTCGCGGCCCAGTATGTGATTCACGCCGTCGGGCCGGTGTGGCGCGCGGGCCAGAGCGGCGAGGCCGAATTGCTTGCAGCGGCTTATCGGCGCTCGCTGGAGCTGGCGGTCGAGCATGAGTGCCGCAGCATCGCCTTCCCATCGCTCAGCACCGGCGCTTACGGCTACCCGATCGATCAGGCCAGCCGAATTGCCTTGGGCACGGCGCGCCAGTTCTTGCTTGAACGCGAATTGCCGGAATGGGTCCGCTTTGTGTTGTTCGGGGCCGGCGCCTACGGGGCGTTCGCCGCGGCGCTGGATGAACTGCGAGTTGACAGTTGAGCTCGGCGCCCATCTCGCGCCCTATCGACCTGGCCGCGATCTTCCCCGCAACGGGAGCGGAGCCACATGCCGCAGCGCGGGCAAGCGATGGCGCTCGTTCTACGTTGGCGTCTCTCGGGAAACGCCGTGCGGCTGCTTACCAGTAGCCGTAAAACCGATAGCCGTACGACGGCGAGTTGTAGTAATAGCCGTAGCCGGGCGTCGGGGCATAGTACGGGACGACGGGCGCCGGCACGACGGGAGCGACGTAGCCGGGATAACCGTAGCCGCGGTAGTAGCTATAGCCTGGATACCCGTAGCCGCCATACCCATAGCCGCCAAAACCGCCGTAGAAGCCGATGTGGCCGCGGTGATAACCGCCATGATGCCCGCCGTGATGATGGTGATGTTGAGCCATGGCTTGCGAGCCGGTAAACCATACCGCAGCCGCGACAGCCAATCCAAGTGCCAATCGCCTCATGATGTTGAGTCCTTGCCGGAAGGCGTGAGTGATTCGCCCCATTGCATTCGTATTCCTTGATACGCAACGACTCTACGAATCGGACGAGACGAAGCGATGCAACTGACTGTAAAGTAATTTTTTGCCTTCAAGCAAGCAAAGGTTGAGCGCAATCAAAAAATCGTGTTCGCGTGAGAGCGGCTGAAGATGAGAAACGAATTCCCGTTAGCCCAGCCCCGAAGCGCGCAGGATATCAGTCGTTCGACCACGGCGTGAGAACGGCCGCGGCGCCAGACGGTTCCTGACCGAGGGCGGCGGCAGTGGCAATCTATGTCGGGCTCCAGCTCAATCTGATCGCTTGACGCGCGTCGAGGTTTGCTTGTGGCCTGATGAAA
>DASZUP010000945.1:0-6729 GCA_035547635.1 Pirellulales bacterium | reverse complement strand
AATTCCCCAAACACCCAAGTGCTGCTCGGCGACGGACCGCTGTCAACCGGCAGTTTTCCCGCGGCGCGGTTCACGATCGGCAAGTGGTTTGACTTTGACGAGAACTTCGGCGCCGAGTGGACCATCATGGCCACCGGACTTCGGACCGGTCATTTTCATGCCGGCAGCGACGCCAACGGCAGCCCCTTGCTGGCCATTCCCTTCGCCGACGTCACCCACGGGCCGCCGCAAGAAAGTTCGCTGGTCATCTCGCAGCCGGGCGTACGTCACGGGAGCGTCTCGGCGGAGGACGTCAGCGGCCTCGCGACCATGGAACTCGACGGGCTGATTGAACTGAGCGACTGGCTGCCGGGCGACATGTACCGCACAACCGTCGTGGCCGGGATCCGCAGCCTGTATCTCAGAGAGCGGTTTCAGTTCGACAGCATGACCACAGATATGTCCGGCGCGACGGTCGGGTACAACGATATTTTTATGGACAAGAACTACTTCTTTGGCGGCGACTTCGGCTTGCGCACCAGCCGTCGCTTCAAGCGGCTGACGGTCGAGTTGACGGGCAAGGCCGGGATCGGATTGACCACGCAAACGCAATACGTCACCAGCCAGAACGGCTTGCGATTTTATTATCCGCACATGAACTATGCCGCTCGCGACGGTTTCTTTACACAGGCGACGAACATCAGCTATACGTATTCACGCTACGCCTTCTCCGTGGTCCCTTCGGCGCGACTGCGGCTGGGTTATGATTTGAGCGACAACATACGGCTGACCTGTTCGTATGAAGCATTTCTCTGGACGCAACTGATGCGGCCCAGCAATCAACTTGACCGCCAAATCAATCTCAGTCAGTTATCCGGCCCGCTCGTCGGGGCCGCACGTCCGGCGTTGCCGAATCGCCGCAGCGATTTCTGGGCGCAGGGATTCACCGTCGGCTTACAGGTGAACTTCTAGCAGCGAACCTTCGCGCCAACCGCCAGTTTGAAAGCCCAAGCTTTCGTCCGGCAATGACCAGGGAGCAGCGCGTTCGCCGAAACGTCGGCCGCTCCCCGGCGTTCAGTGCTTTACTTTGCCGCTTGCTCGTTGCCTTTCGGCGGGGCGGGCGGCTCGAATTTGTGAATGACCTGCGCGTTCTCGCCGTTCCATTCGTGCAGCACGCTGTCCTGGCCGCCGGCAATGTGAATCTTGCCGTCAGGAGTCGTAGCCGCCGAATACATGAAGTCGCCGCCGCCCGCGAAATTGCGGACGTTCTGGGCGTTGTCGACATTGTGCAGCCGCACGGTCTTGTCGCCGGAACTGGTCAACACCATCGACGTGGGGCCGATGAAGTGGATCGAGGTGACCTCCTTGCCGAAACCTTGAATGGTCCGCAATTGGTCGCCGGTGACGAAGTCCCAGATCTTGATGACGTTGTCGGCGCCGCAACTGGCCAGCACCTTGCCGTTGGCTCGCCAGCCGACGCCCAGCACGTGGTGCGTATGACCTTCGAACGAGCGGACGAACTTCCCGCTGCCGACCTCAAACACCTTGACGAACTTGTCGGCGCCGCAACTGGCCAGCAACGACCCATCGGGCGAGAAGTCGAGGCCGAACACCGTATCGCTGTGCGCTTCGGGGAACTCGCGAGCGAGGCTCCCATTGGCGACGTTCCAGAGCTTCAACTCGCCGCTGCGCGACGGATCGCCGCCGCCGGAAGCCAGCAGCTTGCCGTCCGGGCTGAAGGCCAGCGCGGTGACGCGGTCGACAAGCGGACTGTTGTCGCCGCCGCCGATCGTACGTTCCCAACCCCAGCCTGGATGCGCGGCAAAAACCACGGCGGTCTTATCGGCCGAGGCCGAAATCAGCTTGCCGTCAGCCGTGCATGCGACCGCCAGCACCGGGCCTGCCTGGCCCGCGTAGATTTCGCTGGCAGCGCCGGTTTCCGCACTCCAAGAATGCACCAGCTTATCGTCGCCGGCGGCAATCACTTCCAGGTTGTCTGGCGAGAAGGTTACGGTGCGGAACGGGGTCTCAGTGGCCGTCGCAGCCTTCTTGGCGGCTTCCAACGCCGCTTCCGACTGTTTGACCTTGGCTTCGACGGCTTGTTGCGCCGCCTTGGCCACGGGGATGGCATCGGCCGTACGTTTGGCCGCAGCCTTGGCGCCTTCCAATGCCTTGTCACTGGCGAGCTTGGCCGTCTCGGCCGCCTTGAAGGCCGTCTCGGCGTCGGTCGCCACTTTGGTTTTGGCGGTCAGATCCGTCATGGCGGCTTTCAACTTGGCAGCCGTATCGGCGGCGGCCTTGTCTGCGGCCACTTTGCCGTCCTGAGCCGTCTTCAGCTTTGCGGCGGCGTCAACGGCCGCTTTCTCAGCCGCAACCTTGCCGTCCTGGGCCGTCTTCAGCTTGGCGGCGGCGTCAACAGCCGCTTTTTCAGCCGCGACTTTTGCATCCTGCGCCGTCTTTAACTTAGCTGCGGCGTCGGCGCTCGCCTTCTCTGCCGCCGCCAGGGCGGCCTGGGCCGTCTTCAGCTTGGCGTCGGCATCGGCGGCGACCTTGTCGGCGGCTTGCTTGGCCTTGGCCAGATCCTGGTTATTCGCATCGCCGTCCGCAGCCGCTTTCGCCTTGGCTGCGGCTTCCACAGCCGCCTTGTTGGCCGCATCGGCATCGGCGACAGCCTTGGCGGCCGCGGCCTTGTCGGCGTCGGCCTTTTTGCTGGCCGCCTCGGCATCCGTCGCAACTTTCACGGCAGCCACCTTCGCCGCTTCGGCAGTCTTGTTGGCAGCGTCCGCGTCGGCAGCCGTCTTGGTCGCAGCGACTTTCGCCGCTTCCGCGGCCTTGGCCGCAGCGTCGGCGTCGGTTGCGGCCTTGGCGGCGGCCACCTTTCCTTCTTCGGCGGCTTTGGACGCCGCCGTCGCATCGTTGACCGCCTTTTCTGCGGCCACTTTGTCGGCGGCGGCCTTTTTCGACGGCTCCGTCTTTTCCGTGAGAGTTTTTGCAGCGGCCGCTTGCGCGTCGGTCGCCTTTTTGACATTTTCCTCTTCGGCCTTGGCGGCATTTTCGGCGGCAGCCACCGCGGCAGTCTCGGCCGCCAGCACGCTCTTCTCAGCGGCTACGGTCCGTTCCGCCTCCGCTGATTTGAAAGTCGCGCGATAGTCGCCCTTGAGTTCCGCCACCTGCTGGAAGTTCTGAGCGTTCCATAGCCGGACCAGGTTGCCGCCGGCCGAGGCGATGCGAAGTGCATCCGATCGCACCGCCACGCTCGTCACTGGGGCGCCGTGATTGAGCTGCCGCGTCGATTGGCCATTGTCAACGTTCCAGAGCCGGATGGTTGCATCGGAACTTCCCGAGACGATCGTTGTCGGCTGATTCGGGATGGCGTCGAGCGAGGTTACCGGCTGACTGTGGCCGGGAATCGTCCGCAGCAAGGACAGCGACCAGACCTTCACGCTGTTATCCGCCGCCGCTGAAACGACGAGCTCTGCTTTCTCGCCGGCGCCGGCCAACGCCGTAATGCCGGTCTGCTCGGCAAAGCCTTGCTCCGTTTCGCCCGTGGCCAGGTTGAAGACGAGCGTCTCGGCGCCGCCGCCCAGGACATGTTGATTGTCCGTTGAGAAGGCGACGCTCTTGACCGGCGCGGTGAACCCGCCAAGCTGCGGTTTCGGCCCCGGGGCGCCGTTGGCGGCATTCCAAACCTTGACCAGCTTGTCTTCGCCGGCCGAAGCCAGCCAGTTGCCATCCGTGCTGCGCGCCAGGGCGTGTACCGGGGCGCCAGCTTGGGCCGCGAAACGTTGCGCGCCGTCAGCCGACTGATAGCCGCGCACCGTTCCGTCGGCGGAAGCCGAATAGACCAGGCCGCCGTCGTTGTTGTATGCCAATCCGCTGATGGCCTGCGTATGACCGAGCAGCGGGCGCTCGAAGTGCAGCGTGTAGTGACGCAGCAGCTTATTGCCGGCGCCGATCAGGACGTCATTGGCGGTGGCGCCGTACTGGCAGCAAGTCAGGCCGCCGTCGATGGTCAGGCTCTCAACGGGCGCGGCCCGCGCCACGTCCCAGACGATCGCGCGTTCGTTCGCGCCCCCCGAGACCAGGCGGGCATTGTCTGCACTGAACGATAGAGAGGCAATCGCCGCACCGTGTCCGGCTAAAGTCGCCAGCGCCTTGCCGTCGCTGATCTGGAACAACTTGACCGATTTGTCGGCGCACCCGACCGCGATGCGATTGTCGTCGCGCGCCAGGGCCAGTGCCGTGGCCGGCGCTCCGGCCGCAATCGAACTGACCTGGGCGCCGTCGGCCGGGTTCCAGACGCGAACCGTCTGATCGGCCGAGGCGGAGACAATACGTTGATTGTTGGCCGTCATCGCGACGGCGACGACCGGCCCGCTATGTCCGGCGAAGTTTTTCAATTCGGCGCCGTCGGCGGCGTTCCATAGCTTGAGGCTGTTGTCGGCCGCGCCCGATACGACTTGCGCGCCGTTGGAATTGAACGCCACGCCCTGCACGGCGGCCGTATGAGCGGCGAACTTCGCCAGTTCCTTGCCGTCGGCGAAGTTCCAAACGCGGGCCGTCTTGTCGGCTGAGCCGGAGGCGAGTTTGGCGCCATCGGCGCTGAACGCGATCGCCGTGATCGGCGCTTCATGGCCCAGCAAGGTCTTGGCGATAGCGCCCGAGGCAACGTCTCGCACCAGAATGGCAGGCTTGCCGCCGGCAAGACCGGCCGTCGCCAGCCATTTTCCGTCGCGGCTCACGGCGGCGACGGCGGCAGGCGCTTCATCGGCGCCGCCCGCCCCGGGGCCGGGCAACGTGCGAGGCGCCGGTGCGTCAAGCTTCCAGAGGGAGATCGAGCCGTCGGCATAACCGGCGACCGCCTGATTGCCCGAGGGATGCAACGCCGCGGCTTCGGCTGCCGCGGCGGCGCCTGATTCAAGACTGATGACTTGCTGACCGCTGGCCATGTCCCAGACGCGAAGCGTCTTGTCGGCGCCCGCGCTTGCCAGGCGAGCCCCGTTGGCCTGGTACGCAATGTCCTTGACGGCGCCGGAATGTCCGGAGAGCGTCTTCGCGACTTGGCCAGAGGCCAGGTCCAGCACGCGAATGGCGCCATCGGCGCCTGCAATTGCGAGCAACTTTTTATCGGGGCTCATGGCCAGCGCCGTTGTGGCGGCAGGCAAGCCCGCCAGGGCGCGAGCGGGAGCAACCGGCGTTTGCCACACGCGGATCAGGTTATCGCCGCCACCGGTCGCCAACTTGCTGCCGTCGCCGATCAGCGTCAACGCAGCCACCGGCGTCGGAGTATCGATGCGGCCGATGAGCGAACCGTCAGAGACTTGCCAAGCGCGGACCGTCTTGTCCTGCGAAGCAGAAAACAGCCGGCTGCCATCAGGAGAGAAACGCAGGCTGGTGAGCGGGGCTGCATGCCCGGCCAAGGTTTTGGCGACCTGGCCATTGCTCAAGTCCCAAAGCTTGATGGCGTTTTCCGGCGAAGCCGTGGCCAGCCATTTGCCATCCGGGCTGACGGCCAGCGCGGCTGCCGTTTCGCCGGACGCGCCCTGCAGAGTGGCCAGACGAACATCTTGCGGACGGCGCCAGAGCTTGATGTCGCGATATCCTCCCGAAGCCAGCAGCGATCCGTCTGGCGAAAAGGCCAGCGACTGGATCAGGTCGAGATCGGCCACGCCCGGGTTCTTGTATACGCCCGACTTCAGCAATTCAGGATCGGTCAGCCGACCGACCAGCCGGCCGGTGGGCAAATGATAGATGAAGATTTGATTGGCGCGGCCGCAGGCGGCGTATTGACCGTCGGGAGTGACGGCCACGGCGTAAATCGGATTCACGCCAGGCGGCAGCGGCTGCCATTGAATCTGATCGGCGCCGCCCGTCACCTTGCCCGTGGCGCCTTGCTCAATCCACAGCTTGATCAACCCGAGCTCTTCCGGTTTCAACAACGGCGCGGCCACCTTGTTGTCTTCCGGCGGCATCAGCGAATCGATCTCGCCGGTGGCGCGTCCCAACAACAGGCTCTCGGCCGGGTTCTTGGCAACGACCGCCGGGCCGCTGTCGCCGCCTTTGAGAATGCTTTCGGGAGTTTCCAGCACCAACTGGCTTTCCGCCGTGGTCGTGTTGTGGCACGCCAGGCAGCTCCGCTTGAGCAGCGGCAGAATTTCACGCTGAAAATCGACGGGGCCGTCGTGTTTCACGTCTGCGATGGCAATCACCTTGTCAGCGGCCCTGGCCATCCTGAAGTCGAGCGACAGAATCAAGCCGCTTGCGAGCGAAAGGGTCGCCACGATTGCCCGGAAAGAGTGAGTTCGCCGCATTATCAGGTTCCTGAAAGTTGACTGGCTGGATTTCTCGCCGTTACGGCGTTGCGCCCCTGTCCATCGAACGAGCATTGAAAGTCCAATGCAAAAGTTTTTTATCTTGAAGCCGGAAGTTCCAGCTTACTTGACCGCCTCGACCTTTTCGACCGTCAAAGTCACGACTTGCTCAGTAGCGGCCTGTTGGCTGTTCAGCGTCGCCGTGGCTTTGATCGTCACCTGGTGAGCGCCCGGAGTCGCGTTGGCGGCCGCCTTGACGACCAGCTTGGCTTCGACCTGGCCGGCGGGCGCCTGTACCTGGGCAATGGTAATGCCGGCGACCCCCTGCGGCAGCGTGGCCTGAATCATGACCGGATCGTTGTAGTTGTAGAGCCGGGTCAGTTTGACAGGCAGTTCCGCCTCGGCGCCTTGCTTCACGGGCGCTGGTGCGGTGACGGCT
>DASZUP010000944.1:0-2041 GCA_035547635.1 Pirellulales bacterium | reverse complement strand
CCAGCGCCGCACAAGCCGCGCCAGCGCATCGGGATTGCCGGCAACCACGCTCAACGTGGGGATCTGTTGACGCCGCCGCTGGCGGTGCCGTTCAAGCAGCGTCAGCGCGGCATCGACTCGCGCAAATAGTAGCTCCGGCATGACGCAACAGCCCAAGAAGCGAATGACGGCGCCGGCAATGGACGCGGCCTCAATGTACTGAAATCTAGCACGAAAGCCAGCTATTTTGAGGACGTCGTTCGAATTTCACAAGAAAGGCTTTCAACCTCCTTGTGCGTTGCGAGTTGAACAAGGCCAAGTATCGGCGAGGTCCAACGCAGCGAACGTCGACGCCAGCGACCTACCCCGGGGCTTTCGACAGCGCGATACCCCAAAGACTGGATTGCCGCGCCGCAGGCCGTTAGGATATCGCTCGTCTGTTTTCGCCCGGTTCGCTGGCCGCATGGCGCGCGTGCATTTCCTCCGGGCGAAGCTCGCTTTACCGGGAGGCCCAGGCATGCGTTTCGACTTGCGTCGCAAGGGGCGATTGGCAAGACGGTTCGAATGGCTCGAACTGCGTTGCGTTTTGACCAGCCCTACGTCGCTGACCGTTCCGCTCGATCCGACGTTGGACCAATTCGGCGATCAGGTCGTAACCGTGCAGGCCTATGGCGATGCATCGCGGACGACCTTCGGCATTTTTGATACCGGCGCTTCGGCCGTCACCTTCTCGCCGGACGATCAGACGCTCTTTCAGTTCCTCGCCTCCGGCATTCCGATCAAGTCTGCCGGCGGCGCTCAGGCCTCGGGCATTGGCGGCGATATTACGGGCGATGTCTCGGAACCCGGCCAGATTTTGGCCGACGGCATTCACGCCGCCGGGCTGTCGTTCGACGCGCAGGGCTTTCCCGTGTTCAGTATCTCCCTGGACGGCGGCGCCGCGGCCGACAACGTGCAAGCGATGGTGGGAACCGATTCGGGCAGTCCGAGCCTGCCCACCATTACCGGCACGCCGATTCTGAATCCCTCGCAGGCCGATCCCAACGGCGTGGCGGCGAAGATCGACTTTCAAGGCGCCACGCTCGACTTCTCCGACCTGATCCCCGGACTGACGCTGTCCGTTCCGGATCTGCATTTCGTCTCGCCGGGCACGTCGTTGCAAGGCGTGAGCGGCGTCACCACCGACCCGGTCACCATTCCGCTCGAACTGTTCGGCGAAGACAACCACACGGCGCCGGGCGATGCCATTACCAATTCGCCCAGCCCGATGCAGCCGGACGTGCAGTTGGTCGATCAGAGCCTGAGCGTCGGCCAGCAGCACTTCCTGTTGGACACCGGCAGCCAGCTCACGGTGATCTCCACGGCGGCTGCGCACGCCTTGGGGCTCGATCAGCAGACGCCCACAACGACCATCGACGTGCAAGGCGTCGGCGGAACCACGACTGTGCCGGGCTACACGTTGGACGAACTCGATTTGCCGACCAGCGACGGCGGGCAAGTGGCGTTCACGAACGTACCGGTTTATGTGCTCGATATCGCGCCGGGCATCGACGGGCTGCTGGGCACGAACTTGTGGGACACGGCTTCGTCGATGCTTTACGACCCGTTCAATCCCTCCGGCTCGCCCACGCTGCAACTGACGTTTCAGACCAACCCCGACCGCAACGCCCAGCTCAGCGCTTCGGATATCTCCCAACTCGGCGCCAGCGCCGATCTATTCGCCGGCGCCTTCGGCGGGGCCAGCGTCGCGGTGCATAACTTGCCTAATTTCGCCGTTCCGGCTAGCGTCACTCTGTCGGCCGTCGCCGCGACCGTTTCGGCAATCGAAGGCGCTTCATTCAGCGGCGCGGTGGCGAGCTTTACTGATTCTAATGCAGCGGCCCAGGCCAGCGACTTTACAGCCACAATCGATTGGGGCGACGGCCAGCAGAGCGCCGGGGCCGTAGCGACCGCGGGCGACGGCACATTTACCGTCAGCGGGATGCATAAATATGCGGAAGAAGCCGCCCATCTGGCAGTCGACGTGACGATTACCGACAACGCCAACAACAGCGTCACGGTA
>DASZUP010000943.1:0-3779 GCA_035547635.1 Pirellulales bacterium | reverse complement strand
GCAAAGGGTTTGCCGTGGTGGCCAACGAGGTCAAGGAACTGGCCAAAGAAACGGCCCGCGCCACCGAGGACATCAGCCAGAAGATCGAGGCGATTCAGGTCGACACCAAGGGAGCCGTCGACGCCATCAAGCAGATCAGCGGCGTGATCAATCAGATCAACGACATCTCAAACACGATCGCCGGCGCGGTGGAAGAGCAGACGGCGACGACCAATGAGATCAGCCGCAACGTCTCAGAGGCGGCCAAGGGAAGTTCCGAGATCGCCCAGAACATCACGGCCGTGGCCCAGGCGGCTGCGAGCACCACGGAAGGCGCCAACAACACGCAGAAGGCGGCGGAAGAGCTGTCTCGCATCGCCGCCGAATTGCAGCGGCTCGTGTCGCAGGCTCGCGTCTAAAGCGGCGGTTCAGAGACGGCGGGTTCCGGCGAAATACCCGGACCCGCCGCTGGACCGCAGGGGGGCGGCGGACGGCGTAAGCGTCTGACGAAGAAGGAACTGCATTTGCCGGCCGCGGACCAGGCGGCGTCCGCCCCCGCAACTCCGTTCGTAACCTAGACTTCAAGAAACGTTCCGATTGCCATTTGTCCTTTACAGGAGCCGTTTGTGCGAGCCTTAGTCATTGACGATTCCAAGCCGATCCGCTCGATCCTCGGAAAATTTCTGGGCGAGTTGGGCTTCGATATCACCGAAGCGGTGAACGGCAAGGACGCCTTGGAGAAGCTGGAATGCTTGGGTTCTCCCGATCTGGCCTTGGTCGACTGGAACATGCCGGAGATGAACGGGCTGGAGTTCGTCCGCTCGGTGAGAGCTAACGCTCGCTTCGATCATGTACCGTTGATGATGGTCACCACCGAGACCGATATGGAACGCGTTTCGTCGGCGCTGGAAGCCGGGGCTAACGAGTACGTCATGAAGCCCTTCACCAAGGACGTCATTCTGGAAAAGCTGCAGCTTCTCGGGATGACGCGGTACTAAGAGCAATGCCCAAAATCCGCGTATTGTTGATTGACGACGCCGTCGTCATCCGGCGGCTGGTCGGCGACGTGCTGAACGCCGATCCGGGGATCGAGGTCGTCGGCACGGCGGCCAATGGACGGATCGGCCTGGCCAAGATCCCGCAGGTCAATCCCGACCTGGTCACGCTGGACATGGAAATGCCGGAGATGGACGGCCTGGAGACGCTCAAAGCGCTCCGCAAGACCTACCCCAAGCTGCCGGTGATCATGTTCAGTACGTTGACGGCCCGCGGGGCGGCGGCCACCTTCGACGCCTTGGCGCTGGGCGCCAACGACTACGTGACCAAGCCCGCCAACGTGGGCAGCGTGGCGGCGGCGATCGAACGGGTACGCGAAGAATTGGTTCCCAAGATCAAGGCCTTCTGTCCGCATCTGGCCGTGCAGCCGCCGTCGCCCGTCGCCGTCTCGCCGGTGCGACCTGTCGCTCGACCCGCGCCGCCGCGTTTGCCGCCGTCGCGCATCGAGTTGGTGGCGATCGGGGCCTCGACGGGCGGACCCAACGCCCTGGCGGCGGTGCTGCCGGCCTTGCCGGCCGACTTCCCCGTGCCAATTGTGATCGTCCAGCACATGCCGCCGGTGTTTACCCGCTCGATGGCCGACCGTCTGAACGCCCAAGCAGCGATCGGCGTCAGCGAAGCGACGGCCGGAGAATCGCTGCAAGCCGGCCATGCCTATGTGGCGCCGGGCGATTTCCACATGACGCTGGGGCGCGACGCCGTCGGCGCCAAGATCCGCTTGCACCAAGGACCGCCTGAAAACTCCTGCCGCCCGGCCGTCGACGTGCTGTTCCGCAGCGTAGCTGAGAGCTTCGGCGGTCGAGTGCTGGCCGTGATTCTGACCGGCATGGGCAAAGACGGCTTGAACGGCTGCCAGAACCTGCGCGACGCCGGCGCCCAAATCCTGGCGCAAGACGAGGCGACCAGCGTGGTTTGGGGCATGCCAGGGTTCGTAGCCCGCTCCGGACTGGCGGATCAGGTGCTGCCGCTTGACCGTATGGCTTCTGAAATCACGCGCCGCGCGCGGCTGGGCCGTTCGCTGCCGCTGCCTGTCTGATTTTCATCCGGTCTGAGTTCTTCCATCCTTGAGTTGCTCGAGACACGCCGCTATGACCACTGCTGAGTTGACCCCCGCCGACTTCGATCTGATCCGCGGACTGGTGCGGCAGCATTCCGCCATCGTGCTGGAACACGACAAGCACTATTTGATCGAGACGCGGCTGCAAATGCTGGCTAAAACGGACGGTTTTCCCAGCGTCGATCACCTGATGGCCGAGGTCCGCGCCGGCAAGCGGCACCCCCGCGTGGTCGAAGCCATGACCACCAACGAGACTTCCTTCTTCCGCGACCTGTTGCCGTTTGAGGCCTTTCGCAAAGTGGTGCTTCCGGAATTGACGACGCGCAGGGCGGACCAGCGCCGGTTGAGGATCTGGTGCGCCGCCTGCTCCACCGGACAAGAACCGTACAGCCTTGCCATGCTGCTGCGCGAACACGGCGCCCCGCTTAACGGCTGGAAGCTGGAGTTGTTAGCCAGCGACCTCTCGACGCAGGTGCTGGAACGCGCCAAGCAAGCGACCTTCAACCAGTTGGAGGTCAACCGCGGCCTGCCCGCCCCGCTGCTGCTGAAGTACTTCCGCAAGGACGGGTCGCAGTGGCTGCTGAAAGACGAGATTCGCCAGATGGTCCAGTTCCAGCAGTTGAACCTGATCGGGACCTGGCCGTCGCTGCCGGAGATGGACGTGGTTTTCCTGCGCAACGTGCTGATTTATTTTGACGTGGACGTCAAGCGACAAATCCTGGCCCGCGTGCGGCGTCTGCTGCGGCCCGATGGCTTCCTGTTCCTGGGAGGCGCCGAGACGACGCTTAACCTGGACGACGCATTCGAGCGAGTGCCGTTCGAACGCTCCGGCTGTTATCGCTTACGATCCGGTACGTGAGGCGACTGCCGATGAGTCCAGAAGACGTCGACCCCTTTGCGAACGCGACCGTCGAGGTATTCAAGACGGCCCTGGGTTGCGAAATCCGCTACGAAAGAGCATCGCTCAAGCAGTGCCATGCGCCGGCCTTCGAGGTCTCGGGCATCATTTCCCTGACCGGAAAGGTGCATGGCGCCGTTGTGCTCAGCGTCTCGCTGCCCGTCGCATTCAAGTTGGTCGATGCGATGTTGGACTTGCAGGTCGATGAGGTTAACTCAGACGTCACCGACGCGGTTGGAGAGTTGACCAATATGATCGCCGGCGGCGCCAAAACGTCGCTGACGCACTACCAGCTTTCGTTAGGGTTGCCCGAGGTCATCACCGGGAATTCACGCGAAATTGCATATCCTGAAAGCGCGCAGCCGGTTTGCATTTCGTTTGAGTCTGAGTGGGGCGCCCTCGCCGTTGAAGTCGGCCTGGTTCCCCACCAGCAGGCGGAACAACCGTTGTGCGCTCGGTGCTGAGACAAAACTTTCCGTTTTCCAAGTCGTCGCACTGCTTATGACTCCTGAGAAAGAGTTCGACGTGGGTGACGTCGTCCAGCTCAAGGCAGGCGGCCCCTGGATGACGGTCGATCGAATCGACGGCGACCAGGCCATTTGCCTGTGGCACGACGGCCAGTTGCTTCGCCGAGAAGCCTTTCTGCTGGCGGAGCTGACGTTTGCGGAAATCAAGCCGGGCGACGTTGACCTTCTTGAGTGACTCTGATCACGCCGATTCCTCCCAGGCGTCCTCTCGAGTGGCTGTCGACGGCCTCCCCACGCCGAGCGATTCCTGCGATTTTGCTAC
>DASZUP010000942.1:0-5339 GCA_035547635.1 Pirellulales bacterium | reverse complement strand
GTACCGCGGCGCCAAGTTCAGCCTGTTCGAGGGCGGCATGCGATTGCCGGCGGTCATTTCCTGGCCCGGCCATTTGCCGGAAGGAGAAGTCCGCGATCAGCTCGTACATTCCTGCGACTGGATGCCGACGATCGCTGAGTTGACCGGGGTCAACTTGCTGAACGAGGACATCGACGGCAAAAGCATCGTACGGGTGGTCCGCTCCGCTACGGCCCCGTCTCCGCACAAAGTGCTGCATTGGCACGTAGGCGCCGGCCCCAATGCCCAATGGGCCGCGCGCGAAGGGGATTGGAAGCTGATTGGCAACGCCCGCGACACATCCGGCGGGCCCTTGAGCAACGAAGACAAGAAGTTATTCCTATCAAATCTGGCGGAAGACATCTCAGAAACGCGCAACCTGGCGAAAGAGAACCCTAACGTCGTCGCGCGGTTAAAGAAGCTGCACGACGACTGGTACACTCAGCAACAGCCGCCGTCGCACGACCGAACATCGCGGGATAAGCAGGGGAATGAGCAGTGATGCCGGACGTCCGCCTTTCAAAGCACTAAGCTCGCAGACTCAAAGGCGGCCAACAGCGGCGCCCGCCTGATCTCCGGACTCAGACATCAAAACAACGGCGAGCAGGTTACGCAAGAAAACGCTCCGCCCATCAACGCGACGCGAACTACAGGACGCTCGCGCGGCTCAGGCCGAGCGGCTCTGCTCAGCCGCGATTTCCAAGCCCAGGATCGATACGTCGTCTTTGGGGCGGCCGGGATGGCACCACGCCAGCACGGCGTCGAACAGGTTGTTGACGCTCGTTGGCAGCTCCTTGGAGCCGCTGGCGGATAACGCGGCGAGCATTCGCTCGTCAGTGAACTGATCGAGTTCTACGTTCATCGCTTCGGGAACGCCGTCTGAGTAAAAGTAGACTCGGTCGCCCGGCTGCAACTTGACTGTCTGTTCGTCGTAATCGACGCCGTCGATCATGCCGATGGCAAAGCCGTCGCCGGGAAGATTCCGAGGGGTCTCGCCGCAGGGAACATGGACCAGCGGCGGGTGCCCGGCGACGACATAGCGGAACTCATTCGTCTCGACGTTCAGGTAGCCGTAGACCATCGTGAAGTAGAGACCGTTTTGCGAGTCCATCTGAAAACGCCGATTCAGCTCGCAGGCGACCTCCGCCGGCGGCGTGATTTCCAACGGCGCATCTTCCGCTGCGCGACGGACCAGCAGCGACGAAGCCGAAGCGTGAGCCGTCAGCAGGCGCCCGACGGCCACTGCCAATAGCGCCGAGGCGGCGCCGTGACCGCTGACGTCAACGACGAACATGGCGATATGCTTATCGTCGAGCGGAAAGTAGTTGAGAAAGTCGCCCGCCAACTCGTCGCAGGGAGTATATTTCCAGGCGAATTGCGCAACAGTGAACGCCAATTCGTCCGAGGGGAGCAGCGACTTTTGCACCCGCGCGGCCGCTTCCAGGTCGCGGCTCATGCGCTGGTTCGCCGCGTCGAGCCGTTGATTGAGCGATTCCAGCTCAGTGTTCCACAACTGCAGCTTTTCTTTGGCCAGCGTGAGCTGCTCGTTGAGCCGGTGCAGCTCGCGATTCTTCTCAACCGCGTTTTCGAAGGTCGAAACGAGCAGGTTCAGCACTTGCCGACGGCCCGATTTGACCCGGTAAGTCTGCCCGGCCAATGTGACGGGCATTTCGCCGTCGGCCGCGTCGCCAGCTTCCGCCACGGGGCCCTTCAGCAACGATTCGACGCGCGAGAGCAGATAGCTGGGGTCGTACGGCTTGGTGACGTAGTTGTCGGCGCCGGCGTCGAGTCCTTTGATGATGTCTACCGAGTCGGACAACGTTGATAACAACACGACGGGGACGTCGCACAGCGCGGCGTCGTGCTTCACCTCGCGGCAAAACTCGTAGCCGTTCATCTTCGGCATCTCGATGTCGGAGATGATCACATCCGGCTTCTGGCGCCGCGCCAATTCCAGCGCCGCGGCGCCGTCCTGGGCGACGTGAACGGTATAGCCCGCCTGAATGAGCCGATGTTCCAGAATCTTGGCCTGGATCCGGCTGTCTTCGGCAATCAGGGCGACGAGCCCTTGGGCAGTTTTTGCTTCGGTCATGTGTCTTGCCTGGTATGCGGCGAAACGCCGAGTTGGTTCATGATGGACGCGGCAATGCCGCCGAGCGGTACGATATGGTCGGCCAACTGTTCGTCAATGACGGCCTTGGGCATGCCAAACACGGCGCAACCGTCAGGGTGCTGCGCAATGACGCAGGCCCCGCGTTGTTTGAGCCGGCGGCAGCCTTCGGCGCCGTCGCGCCCCATGCCGGTCATAATCACGGCCACGGCCCGGTCGCCGAACGCGTCGGCCACAGAACGGAGCAGGTAGTCGACCGAGGGGCGGCAGCTATTTTCCGGCGGATCGTCGGTGATCTGGATCCTGCTGCGGGCGCCGCGCTGCACGACTTTCATCTGGCGCCCGCCGGGCGCCAGGAAGGCAAAGCCCGGCTCCAACGCCATGCCGTCGCAGGCCTCGACCACTTCGAGCGGCGACGCTTCGTTGAGCCGCATGGCCAGCGAATGCGTATATTGCGCCGGCATGTGCTGGACGATCAGCAGCGGCGCCGGCAGATCGCCCGGCAGCCGGCCGAGCACTTCGCGCAGCGCGACCGGCCCGCCTGTAGAAGTTCCGATCGCGGCGACTGCATAGCCGGTTGCCGGTCTCGCCGGCGCCGGCTTTGCCGAAAGCTTTGCGGGGAGCGAACGCAGCGGGCCGCGTCGGGCGGCGCTGCGGCTGTCGCGAAACGCCTGCAGCTTTTCCCGCAGCGCCTCGAGCAAGGCCAGGCGGTTGGCCGCGGCGTCGGGACCGCTCGGCTTGAGAATGAAATCGAACGCACCCTCCATCAAGGCGTCGGTGGTGACCTGCGCCCCTTCGGCGGTAAAGCCGCTGACCATTACTGCCTTGGCGGGCGAGCGCCGCTTTTTCAGCTCGCGCAGCACGTCGATGCCGTCGAGGTCGGGCATGCGAACGTCGAGCGTCAACAAATCGGGCGCCAGCGCGTCGACTTGCTCGAGCGCGTCGCGCCCGCTTTTGGCCGTCCCCACGACTTCCACGTCCGGCGCCTCGCGCAGCACGTTGCAGATCATCTGCCGGTAGAGCGCTGAATCGTCAACGACCAGGATTCGCAGCAAGTCGTCAGCCAAGATCACGCCTCCCGGGGCGGCGAAGCGAGGTTCGCATCGCCGGTCTCGCTTGACGGCTCTGGGCGGCCATATTTCGTAAAGAAGCTCTTAAGGCGGGCCTTGTCGAACGGTTTGACGATGAAATCGAGCGCTCCCAGCCCGATGCACTCCGTCAACTTGGCTTTCTGATCGACGGCGCTGACCATGACGACTTTTGCCTGCGGATCTTCTGCGCGGATCTGACGCAGCGCGCTGACCCCGTCCATTTTTGGCATCACGATGTCGAGCGTGGTGAGATCCGGTCGAAGTTCGCGATACAAGGCCAGGCCCGCTTCTCCGTTATCGGCTTCGCCCGCAATCTCCCAGCCCGCGTCCTGCGCAATTTCCTTGATTCGCAGGCGCATAATCAATGCGTCGTCGACGACCAGCACGCGTTTAGTCATTCCGCTCGCTCCTTAAAGAATCGTCCGCTCGGCGCCGACGACGTCAATCGTAACGAGACCGGTCGCCGCGTCCAGCATCATCCGCCGCCCTTGTTCGCCGCCGCAATGCCGGCCGGCGATCGGAATCCGCAACGCGTCGAGGATCCGCTCGACGGCGGCGACGTTTTGCACGCCGATCGAGTTCCGTGCGTCGGCCGCGGCGAACATGTTGGCCCCGCCGGCAATCTTGGCCTGCAGCTTCAACCGTTCGCCCGGCGCCAACTCTTGCAGGCATTGAATCATCATCGGCACGGCCGTATCGGCGAACTTGCCCGGCGGCCCGTTCCTGCCTTGCGAAGCGGGCAGCACGATATGCCCCAGCGCGGCCGCTTTCAACCGCCGGTCGTATAGCGCCAGTCCCAGGCATGAGCCGAGCAGGGTGCGCAACACGCCGCTCGTCCGCAGGACGGCAAGCTCGCCCATCGGCAGCGACAGCGGTTGAACGCCTTGCTTCATTCTGGAAGCAGCTCCTGCAGCACGGCCAGGCTGGCGGCATCGGGGATGAACAGCAACTTGCAATGAACCGGCGCGTTTTCGACTTCGAACTCCGACTGCGTCAGGAATGCAACGTCTGATTCGATCGCCTGGCTCATCAGAGCAAACTGCAGCAGCGATTCGGCAAAATCGCGGGCGAAGCGAGGCGGCGAGGGCAATAGCGGCGGGACTTCCCCGCCGGCGCCCGGCATGGCAGGCGCAAGTGCGTTCAGATAGGCGCAGCCGATGATATTGGCCGTCTCCAGCGCGGCCGAAATTTCGATCTCGCCCCAGTGCGTCGCATGCCCGAGGCTCTGTTCCTGCACCAGGTCCGCCAGCGCCAGCCCGCTGGCGTCGTCAAACGCCAGAATCAGCTCTCCGCTCAGCCGTCCCTCGAGCGCCATCGCGCAAAAGCAGACAGGGTTTTCTCCGTCGCCGAGCACTTCCGTCGCGGCGGCCAGCGGTACCTGCTCGACTTCCTCGATCGACAGCCGCGCCGGCCGCCCCAGCCAGACCGACAAAGCTCGAGTCGCCTGTTCCGCGCCGCGACAAAAGAGCGTCGTCAGCGCCGCAAGTTGTTCTTTGCCGAGCATCATGCTTCAACCTTTGCGCTCTTTCCCGCGCGCTGCGCCGCCATGGCGATCGCCGCGGCCACGTCCAGCAGCAGGCACACCGAGCCGTTGCCCAGAATGCTGGCGCCCGACAAGCCGCGAATGTGAAGATAGTTCTCCGCCAGCGACTTGATAACGACGTCTTGACCGCCTTGCAGTTCGTTCACTTTCAGACCCATCGTCTTCTCAGCCGCGTGCAAAATGACGACGTTCAGGCGCCGGGCGTTCCGTTCGTCGGGAACCGTTCTCGAGCCGGGATAGCGGTAGAGTGCATCGTGCCATTGGAATACGTCATCAATATCGACCAGCGGGATGAATTCTCCTCGCACCTCGAAGGTTCGTCGACCGTGGATCGTCACGATCTCTTCTGCCGCCACGGACACGATTTCGCGAACGTTGGCGATCGGCACGGCGAACACGCCATGCCGCAGCCGGAACAGCAGGCAGCGGACGATGGCCAGCGTCAGCGGCAGGCGGATGGTGAAGGCCGTGCCTCGGCCGAACTCATGCTCGACGTCGATGGCGCCGTTGAGTTCCGCAATGCGAGTCTTGACGATGTCCATGCCGACGCCCCGGCCGGAAATATCCGAAATCACGT
>DASZUP010000941.1:0-14898 GCA_035547635.1 Pirellulales bacterium | reverse complement strand
AATTCCCCGGTGGGAAAGGAGCTTCATTTACGCGGCATCAACGCCAAAGTCGTTCAAACCGGCTTGATTCGAGTCGGCGATCGGGCGAAGAAACTCTAAAACGGCGGTCAGGCGGGACTGTGCCTCTGCGGTCTGCTATGTTTCTTGCAAACACGACCGGATGAAGGCCGGCGGCGTTCAGCCCGTCGTCCCGAACCGGACGACCGGTAAAGCGAGGCGGGCCAGTGAACGCTACGATTGAATTCTCCGTGCTCGACTGCAGCTTGGCGCGCTGCGCCACGGGCCGGACTTGCTCGAACTTGCGAGAGTTGCTGGATTCCGTCCGTTCCGTATCGGATGCCGTGCTCGAACACCACATGGTGCGCTGCACGCTCGACGACCATTTCGGGCTCTACGAGTTCCCTAACGATCTGGCGCGCTGGTGCTGGCGAACGCTCGGCGATCAGGCGCTGGGCGAACGGTTGGCCCTCGTCGATCCCTATCGCTTCGGGAGCATCGCGCCGCTCCGCGCGGCGCTGGTCGATCTGATTGAGGAGCGGTTGTGGGACCGCGACCCGGGCCTCGCCTGCCGCCCGGGCCTGGAATTGCACTGGGTCGAATCGCGGCTGGTCGCGTTCGACACGGGCGAGCGGATCACCACGCCGGCTGCGCTGGCCGAAGCCATTCCGAACATGCCCGTCCGGTCGTTGTTCTATCACGTCCACGAAGCGCGCCGGCGAACCGGAGGGGAAACGGACGACTTTTCGCTCTGGCTCGACAACATCGGGGCCAACGCGTCGCTGGTGGCCGGATTGCGCGCGATCGATTTTTATTTCTTAAACCTGGCGCAATTGCGCGACGAGTTGACGGCGGTCTTTCGGCAGCATCTCGGCGGAATGCTGCCGCCCGCCGGGGAGAGAACATGAAGCTGCTGGACCATTTCGAAGAGGTCGTCGGCCGCCAGGAGGTCGAACGTCTGCGGCAGCTCGCAGCCCGGCTGACGGAGAAGCGCATCATCCACGTCAACTCCACCAAGTCGGGCGGCGGCGTAGCCGAAATCCTCAGCCGCATGGTTCCGTTGATGCAGGAGTTGGGCATCGATACCCGCTGGGAAACCATCCAGGGTCCGCCCGATTTTTATCGCGTCACCAAGTCCTTTCACAATGCCATCCAAGGCTTCCCGTCATCGCTGAAAAAAGCCGATTTCGACCTGCACTACGAAGTCAATCGCGAGAATGCGCAGCGACTGAATCTGGAAGGGGATATCATTTTCGTCCACGATCCCCAGCCCATCTACCTGCCTCGCTTCACCGACAGCGGACGCGTTGGAAAGTGGATCTGGCGCTGCCATATCGACGCCTCGCATCCCAACCGCGCCGTATGGAAACACCTGGCGGCGGCGCTGCCTGACTACCAGGCGGCTGTCTTTTCCATGGCGGCATTCACCAGACCGCTCGACCAGCCGATGTTTCTGGTTCCGCCGTCCATTGATCCGCTGTCGGACAAGAACTGCCTGTTGTCCGAAGCGGAACGTCTGGAAGTGCTCACCAAGCTGGACATCGACCCCGACCGTCCGCTGGTGCTGCAGGTCTCGCGGTTCGATCGTTTCAAGGATCCGCTCGGCGTGATCGAAGCGTTTCGCTTGATCAAGCCCTATCACCCGGAGCTGCAGCTCGCCCTGGTCGGCGGACCGGCGGACGACGACCCGGAAGGGGCCGAAGTGCTGCGGGAAGTGATGCAGCAGGCCGAAGGCGACGTCGACATCAAAGTGCTGATGTTACCGTCCGATTCCAACCGGGCGATCAACGCGCTGCAGCGTTCCGCGCTGATCGTCCTGCAGAAGTCGTTGAAGGAGGGCTTCGGCCTGACCGTGACGGAAGCCCTCTGGAAGGGCCGGCCCGTGATCGGCGGCGCCTGCGGCGGAATCGTGCTGCAGGTCCACGACTACCATACCGGTTTTCTCGTACACTCCCCCGAAGGCGCCGCCTACCGCATCCGCTATCTGCTGAGATACGCCGACAAGTGCCAGCGGATGGGCAAGGTCGGCCATGATTACGTCCGCGAGCACTTCTTGATTACCCGGCACCTGCGCGATTATCTGATCATGCTGTTGTGCCTCGACCATCCCAACGGCAGCGTGCTGGTGGCGTGAGGTCGGCGGCTCGTCAGGAGCGAAGGCGACCGCCGCTTGCGGCCTTACGCCAACAAAGCGGCCAGCATGCCCGAGAGAATAATGCCGTCGAACGTTCCGGCGCCGCCGATCGAAAGCATGCCGACCGAGACTCGCGTGATGTCTTTCAGGTGCAGCAAATCTGCGCCGATCAGCGGCCCGGTCACGCCGCCAACGAACGCGGCTGGGGCGCGAAACTCAGCCAGAGCGTCGTCGCCGAGCAGGATCCAGGACAGCAGCACGCACGTCAGCGGCGACACGAAGCCGGGCATCATGATGCCAATGCCGGTCACCGGCCGGGCCGCGGCATAACAAACGCCGATATTCGCCCCCGCGATCAGCAGCGTGGCGGTCTGCGGCCAGCCGCCGGCCGACGCTAACTGCATTGCTTCCCAGACGGCGATCGCCGTCGGAATCACGCAGCCGCCCACGTTGACCGCAATCAGCGTGTCTTGTCGCACTCGTTGAAAACGCGGCGTAAAGCCCCACAAGCCATAGGCCCCCAGCAGCTCCACCGGCTGCAGCTCGTCTCGCACGATACGGTAGACGGGAATATTGAACAACCCGCCGAGCAGAATGCCGAACACCGCCAGCGAGGCCGTTGAAGGACTGAGATGCAGGCGCCGCATGGCGCCCTGCATGGCGTCGACCAGGACGATGGGCATCAGGCACATCAGAGACAGGACCAGGACCATGCCCGCACAGCCGATGGCCGGCAGCCAGGCAGGCATCGGACGGTAACCGTTCATTTACGCGCTCTCGGCTTCGTACGATCGCTGGTCATACTCGTCATCGCCATCCTCCGCTTCTTCCTCGTACTCTTCGTCTTCCTCCTCCTCGTCAGTGTATTCTTCTTCGTCCAGTTCGTCTTCCGCTTCTTCCTCGTAATCCACCTCCTCTTCCTCATCGCTCAGTTCTTCATCTTCCTCCTCGCTGTCATCAACGGCCGGCGCGGGCAGGATCTTGTTGCGCGGCCGCTTAGGCGGCTCGGGCGCGGCTGGGGTGGCCGCTGCCGCGCCTTGCTGGCCGCTCATTTCCATCCATTGCTCCATCGTGACGAGCACCTCGCGCGCCTGCGATCCGTTGTAAGCGCCAACGATGCCGTCTTCGGCCATGAAGTCGATCAAACGCGCCCCGCGGCCATAGCCGATGCCAAGCGCCCGCTGCAGCAACGAGACGCTGCCGCGTCCTTCCCGGATCACGATCTCGATGGCCGACTCGTAGAGTTCGTCCCGGTTCTTGAAGCGGTTCTCGTCGCCTTGACCCGCCGGCGCCACCTTGAGCTGCACCAGTTCCTTGACGAACTCCGGTTCCGTCGTGCCGACGCAATCGACGACGCGGTTGATTTCCTCGTCGCTGACGTAGGTGCCTTGGCCGCGCAGCAAGGTACTGGTGCCGGGCCACAGGAACAGCAAGTCGCCGTTGCCCAGCAGCTTGTCGGCGCCCATTTCATCCAGCACGACGCGGCTGTCCGTGCGGCTGGCAACTTGGAAAGCAATGCGCGCCGGCAAGTTGGACTTGATGAGACCGGTGATCACGTCGACCGTCGGCTTCTGCGTGGCGAGCACCAGGTGGATGCCGACCGCGCGGCTCTTCTGGGCCAGGCGAATGATATGGGTTTCGACCTCCTTGGCGGCCGTCATCATCAAGTCGGCCATTTCGTCCGCAACGATCACAATGTACGGCAAATGCGTGGGGATGTTGTCGCGCTCTTCGTCCGATTCCGGCTGCAGCCGGTCCATCAGCTCTTCCTCGCCGAGCTGGTTGTAGCCTGAGATGTGCCGCACGCCGGCCCGAGCCAGCAGCGAATAGCGTTCTTCCATCTTGTCGACGGCCCAGGCCAGAATCGCCTCGGCCTTGCGCATATCGGTCACCACCGGGTGCATCAAGTGCGGCAGGGTCTTGTAGGGGCTCAACTCGACCATTTTGGGGTCGATCATCAGCATCCGCACCTCGTCCGGACGGCGCGTCATCAGCATCGATACGATGATCGTGTTCAAGCAAACGCTCTTACCGGTGCCGGTGCGGCCGGCAATCAGCAGGTGCGGCAGCGTCGCCAGGTCGGCCACCAGCGAATTGCCCGACACGTCCTTGCCCAGGTAGATCGGGATTCGCATTTTCTGGGCTTTGCCATTGGCCTCTTCGATCACCTCGCGCAACCGGACCAACTGGCGCTCTTCGTTCGGCACCTCGATGCCGACGGTGTTTTTGCCGGGGATCGGCGCCACGATGCGCACGCTCGGCACGCGCAAGGCAATAGCCAGGTCGTCGGCCAGACTGGTGATCTTCGAAAGTCGCAACCCGGCCTCGAGTTCGACTTCAAACTGGGCGATCACCGGCCCCGTCTCGATCTCCACCACTTTGACGTTGAAGCCGAAATTGGCGAACGTCTTTTCCAGGATCTTGGCCTTGCGGCGAACCTCCTTTTCTTGTTCCTCGAAGGCAAACGGCTCGCTCTCCAGCAGCAAATCGATCGGCGGCAGCTCATAATCGGTCGCCTCCTGCGTTTGACTGACCGCAGCATCGAGCTCGTGCATCACCTCTTCTCGAGCGTCTTTCTTCTTCAGCGGCGGCCTGACGCGCGGTTCGCTGGCGGCTTCCTTTTTGGCGGTCGGAGCTTCGCTGGCAACTTCGGCGACTTCCGCTTCGTCCTTGGCCTTCGCTGGCTGCTTGACGGCGACGGCCTCGGCTGGTTCGTCCGCGGCCGCCGCGACCGTCTCTATCGGTTTGCCGGAAATGCGGATCTGCAGCGGCGAGGCTGCCGCTCCTTCAGATTCGTCCATGCCGCCGAGATCTGTCCGGACCTTCGAGCGGCGTTTCTCATAGATCTGGCCCACTCCGCCGATCGCCATGCCGACTCCCTTGGCCGGTCCGGCGACCAACCAGGCGGACAGCCTCAGCAGGAGATAATCGGTGGAAAGCAACAGCCCTCCGGCCAACAAGCTGATCGTCAGGATGTACGATCCCGCGGCGGCGAAATGCATTTCCAGCAATCCGCGCCCGGTGGCGCCGAGATAGCCGCCGGCGCCAATGACCGGCCCCGGGGAAAGCTCCGGCATCGCCAGCGAGGAGAACGTGGCGAAGCCGACGAGCGACATCAGCCAGCCGGCGCCGCGCAACCAGCCTTCGCTGATCTTCTGTCGGCGCAGCAGGGCGGCATCGAGCGCGGCAAGCGAGAGCACGACGAAATAGGCGCCCAGACCAATGGCTTCAAACAGCGTACGGGCCAAAAACGCACCGGCGGGACCGCAAGCATTGCGGATTGCGTGACGCGGCGGATAAACCAGCGTGCTGGGCGGATCGCCCGGGTCGTAAGTCGCCAGCGAGACGGTCAGGAAAACCGTTAGCGCCAGAAGCGCCAGCGCAGCGAAGTCGGCTTTGAGATTTCGGGATTCGTGCATGGGCGTCGGCGGTCTGGTAAAGAGACCGCTTTGCGCGGCAGGCCGCAAAGGCAACCGGATGGGGCCCGTCCATGCCCGACATAAGTCCGTTACTCACTAGATCGGCCGCCGCTTCGTGCGGCTGCCAGTTTCGTTTGACGCGCCCGCCAGGTTTGCCTGCGGGAAAAACGGAGAGAGACCCGCGCAGCGGGTAAAATCGGCAGGATGCAAACTCAAGACCTCCCCGCATGGAAGTCTAGCTTATCGGGCAAGTGGCGCCGGTCCGGCTGCAAACGGGCCCGGAAAACCAAGGCCGACACGGAACGGTCATAACGGTTAGGCGGGCCACGGCAAGTTGTCGCGCCAACCGAATCCGTTTTTCACCGCTTCCCGCCCAAGGCGACGCTGGCAATCTGGCAAAGATATGCCGGCGGCCAGAGTACTGCTTCAACGGCCTGCGGATGAAGCGCCGAAGCCGCCCCCGAATTCTTCACGGAACCGACTTGCGCCAGTCCAGAGCCGCCTTCATGAGCCGCTGCGCCATCTCCGGTTGCTCGGCCGCCAGGTTGCGAGTTTCGTTCCGGTCGGTCGCCAAGTCATAGAGTTCCGCGCCCGAGCCGTCCGCATTGACCAACAGCTTCCAATCGCCGTCGCGGATGGCGACGTTAGGAGATTTTGCATTCGGTTCGGCCGGGTAAGGAAACGCCCGCGGCCCTTGGCCTTTCGGCGGGGCGGGTTTCCGGCCATATTCCCAGTACAGCGGCCGCGTCCGGCGTTGGGGCTCTCCGCGAAACGCGGCCGAAAGATCTTCGCCGTCAAAGGCCGTCGCTTCCGGCGTCGCCACGCCTGAAAGCGAACACATCGTCGGGAACAAATCGACCGCGCCAACGACCGTGCTTTCATTCACGCCGCCCGCCGGAACGACCGTCGGCCAACGGACGATCAGCGGCGTCCGAATGCCCCCCTCATACAGACTCCACTTCATCCCTCGCAAGCCGGCTGTGCGTTTGCGAGCGAAAGACGGCTCCGGGCCATTATCGCCGGCCAGGATGACGAGCGTGTCGGCCTCGAGTTGCAAGGCTCGCAAGCCGTCGAACAAACGTCCGAGCTGGCGATCGGTTTCGCGCAGCACGGCTCGATACTCGATCGTCCCCGTCCCTAGTCCCGCCTTGCTTCGCTCTTCCGCCGAGGGGCGGAAAGGCGTGTGAACATCGTCCAGCCAAAGATTGACGAGCCACGGTTGATGACCGTGCTCTCGGATGAAGTCCAGCGTCGCGTCGACCATCCAGCGCGTACGGTCGTGGCGAGGAACTTGCTGCGGCTCAAGCTGGTCGCTCCAGGGCGTCGATTTCAACCCCAGCGGCGCTGCAGGCTCGGGGCTCTCGTACGTGCCTAAGCCTATATTGTAGCCGTAAGCTGCGAACTTCGGCGCGTCACTCACGTCGCGGCCGCCGCCGAGATGCCATTTGCCGACATGGGCCGTCGCATAGCCCGCGTTTTTGAACGTTCGCACGTACGATGGGGCGTGCGGATCCAGATAGTCTGCCTGCTCACAGATGCGGTTGCCCGCTTTCGTTTGCAGATAACTCGTAATCCGCCAGCGGGCCGGGCATTGGCCCGTAAGCAGGCCACAGCGAGAAGCGGAACAGATGGGCGAAGCCGTGTAGAACTGCGTAAACCGCGTCCCCTCCGCCGCGAGCCGATCCATGTTCGGCGTCGGCACGCCAGCCCCGCCGTAACAGGCCACATCGCCCCAGCCAAGATCGTCTACGAAAACAACCAGAATATTCGGCCGAGTTTGACCGGCGGCAATGGCGGATTGGCACGCTAGCCCCAAGAGGGCAAAAAGCATTGCTAGGCGGAGAAACATCTAAACTTGATCCTTCCCAGACGGCGCCGAGTCAAGCGGTGCGAAATCATGGGACGCGGTGAAAAGGCCGCCAGGGCGCCGTTCCATGTCTGCTCTCGTCCCCAAACAGAACACGCCGGCAGACAATGCCGGACATCCCATTCGCTAGCCGGCGCCGCGGCTGAGTTACGAATCTAATTCACTCAACACGGCTCTGCAACGCGACGAGCGGCGCAAGAATCGTTGAGAATGCGCGGCGTCGGCGGTACGCTTGAGCAGCTTTCGAAGCGTGCGCCAATCGCCGCCTCAATTCCTCGTTTCTTGAAGGTCACAAACAGGAGGAAGCGTCTTATGCCAGATCTCAAAGACGGCGAAACGACGGAAATCAAAGGCTCGGCGAAAGCGCCGTATATCCTCAAGAATACGGGCGGCGTTTACAGTTGTACTTGCCCGGCCTGGCGCAATCAGTCGATTCCGATTGAACGCCGCACGTGCAAACACCTGCGGGCATACCGGGGCGAGCAGGCGGAGAAGGATCGTGTCGGCGGCGAATTGCCGGTTCGAGCCAAAAAGACCGACGACGAATCCGACTCGGCCGCGCCGGCCTTGCTGTTGGCGCATACCTGGGGCAACGACGTCGACCTGACTGATTGGTGGATGAGCGAAAAACTCGATGGCGTGCGCGCCTACTGGGACGGCAAGCAGTTCATTTCGCGGCAGGGCAACGTCTATCACGCGCCAGAGTTCTTTACCGCCGGCCTGCCCGATGCGCCGCTTGACGGCGAGCTGTGGCTGGCGCGCAAGGCATTCCAACGCTGCGTCAGCATCGTGCGACGGCAGGACAAAGGCGAACATTGGCGTTTGATCCGCTTTCTGGCCTTCGACATGCCGACAGCCGGCGGCCCCTTTGAAGCACGCTTGGAAGAATTACGAGAGCGCCTGGCATCAAACCGTCCCGAGTTCGCCGAGGTGCATCAACACTTTCGCTGCCGCGGCGTGGACCATCTGCGCGAAGAGCTCGCCAAGGTCGAGGCACAGGGCGGAGAAGGTTTGATGTTGCGTCAGCCCGGCTCGCACTATGAAGCCGGCCGTTCGACGACGCTTCTCAAGGTGAAGACATTCCACGATGCAGAGGCCCGCGTGGTCGAGCACCTGGCAGGCGCCGGACGCCACAAAGGCCGCTTGGGAGCATTGTCTGTAGAATTGTCCGACGGCACGACATTTTCCGTCGGCACGGGCTTTTCCGATGCGCAACGAGAGCATCCGCCCGCCGTCGGCAGCATCATCACGTTCCGCTACCAGGAGCTTTCGGACCGCGGCGTGCCGCGATTCCCGTCGTTCGTCCGCGTCCGACAAGACGCCGCGCCGGCGGTCCGGGCCGCAACGAAGGCAGACAATAAGACGACCGCCGTGCGGGCGGCGACGGTTGCCGCGCCAGCGTCGGCCGCGGTCGACTCGACGCCTCAACGCCGGTACTTCGAGTTGACCGAAGGCGCCAGCTCGAAATTCTGGGAGATCTCAACCAACGGAAACGACGCGACCGTCCGGTTCGGGAGAATCGGCGCCCAGGGCCAAACGCAAACCAAAACCTTGGCCGACGCCGAAGCCGTGGCACGGCATGTCGAAAAGCTGATCGGCGAGAAGACAAAAAAGGGCTACGTCGAACGTTGACATCCGCGGCGCCGCAAGCAGGTCAATGTCTGCCTGGCGCGGCGTTCAGCGGCCGAACAGCGGTTCCCAAATGCGTGGTCTTCACCCCGTCTGGTTCCGATTGCGGTACAAGGCAGGATCAACGGCCTCGAGCATCTGACTCGGATT
This sequence comes from Pirellulales bacterium, assembly GCA_035547635.1. Taxonomy (GTDB): domain Bacteria; phylum Planctomycetota; class Planctomycetia; order Pirellulales; family JAICIG01; genus JAICIG01. The sequence goes on along the minus strand of DASZUP010000941.1, from coordinate 5,702 downwards.
GGGCCTCTCGTCGAGAAATCGCGCGACGCGCCCCGCTTCGTGCTCCGGACTGTCCAGCAGATCATTGTAACTGACTTCCAGCACTTGCATGTGGGCTTGCACTGCCAGCCAATTGAGCAGCCGGTCAAGATGGATGGAGAAGGACGACGTCATTTGCTCGCGCGGGACCGAAGGGCGACCGAGTCGGGCGAGCATCTTTTCCTGAGAATCGAGGATTTCGTCGAGCTTGCGCCGCATAAAGATTACGCGGTAATTTTCGCTCGGCGGCAGGTCGTAGAGCAGCGCCGAGACCAGCTTGACCGCCTTGCCGCGCGCCGAGGGGAGCCAGGAAGGGTCCTGCTTCGTCTGCTTGACCCGCTCGAATTCGAAATAGCCGCGAGGATTGTCGACGTCGGCCGTCCGAACTTCGTCCGTCAGCGCCGAAATGCCGCCGCGATCGAGCATCTGCATCATCAGCGACGTACCCGAGCGCGGCAAACCGGAGACCACGACGATCTCGGAACTCAACGACATGAACTACTCCGTGACAAACCTGAAAGCGAGGTCTTTAAGCCCCGGTGTCTGACGTTCAAACGGCTGCATGCGAGCCAGGGACGGCAACGGCGTTTCGAACGCAATTCCAGTTGGCGGCCGGCGCCAACAGCGTGCGTGCCATTCTACGGATACCCTGTCCGGGCCTCAATCACGGTATCAACCGTCGCTCAAAAACCTGTTCCTCGCCGCCGCCGGCTCCAAACGCAGCCGCCCGAGAAACGGCCGCGCCAGATACTTTGCATCTATCGTCGCGGCGCATCAATGGGCCGACTCGTGCAAGGCATCGGGCCGCGCTCGCGAGCTCTGCCGCATTAGGGTCGGAGCTTGCGTTCACCTCCCTCGGCAGCTACGAAGTATAATCTTTGGAACCAATTCAATTCTCGCGGTGAAGTTGGAGGCGCCGCATCATGGCGATCACCTGTGCAGTTGCGCTTTCTTGTCTGATTGCCGCCGGCGCCGGACAACCAGACGATTACTTTCAGATCACGGTCATCGATGCCGATACCGGCCGCGGCGTTCCGCTCGTAGAACTATCGACCGTCAACGGCATTCGCTACGTCACCGACAGCAACGGCATCGTGGCCTTCCACGAGCCGGGATTGATGGACCAGTCGGCGTACTTCTTCGTCAAAAGCCACGGTTACGAGTTCCCGGCGGACAAGCTGTTCGGCTTTCGCGGACAAACGCTGGACGTGAAACCAGGCGGCAAGGCCCGGCTGAAGATCAAGCGTCTGAACATCGCCGAACGGCTGTATCGCGTGACGGGCGAAGGCATATACCGCGACAGCACGCTGACCGACGTGGAAGCTCCCATCCGTCAGCCCCTCCTCAACGCCCAGGTGCTTGGCTGCGACAGCGTGCAGACCGACGTGTTTCGCGGCAAACTCTTTTGGCTCTGGGGAGATACGAACCGTCCAAGCCATCCACTAGGTAATTTTCATACAACGGGAGCGACTTCGCAGTTGCCGGACAACGGCGGCCTCGATCCGTCGCGCGGCATCGACCTGACCTATTTCCAGAACGAACAGGGGTTTGTACGTCCGATGGCGCGCATGCCCGGCGAGGGCCCGACCTGGCTGGACGGCCTGGTCGTACTCGGCGCCGGCGGCGACAACGAGCGGATGTTCGCCGCCTATGCCAAGATCCAAACGCCGCTGACCGTGTACGCCCGCGGACTGGCGGAATTCAATCTCAAGCGTGAAACGTTTGAACAGGTCGCCGAGTTTGAGCTGAGCTCTCCCGTGTTTCCGTTTGGGCATCCGTTCACGCATCAGGCGGGAGGCCAGCAGACATACGTCTACTTTGCCGATCCCTTTCCGCTGGCGCGCGTTCCGGCGGAGGTCGACGCCCTGCGAGACCTGTCTCGATACGAGTCGTTTACCTGCTTGAGAGCAGGAAGCCGCCTGGATGCGGCGGCGCCTGAGATGGCGGAACTCGACCGTAGCGAGAATGGCCGGCTGAACTGGGGCTGGAAGCGTGATACGCCGCCGCTCTCGCCCGCCATCGAGGCAAAACTGATCGGATTGGCCCGCATGAAACCGGAGGAGGCTCGCTTCCAATTGCACGATGTCGAAACGGGAAAGACCGTATTGGCGCATCGAGGCAGCGTTTATTTCAACGCTTTCCGACAGCGGTGGATCATGATCGCCGTGCAGTCAGGCGGAAGCTCGCCCTTGGGCGAAATCTGGTACTCCGAGTCGAGATCGCTTTCGGGCCCTTGGCGTTACGCCCGCAAGATCGCGACTCATGACAAGTACAGCTTTTACAACCCGGTGCAGCATCCCCAATTCGATCAGCAGGGCGGCCGATTCATCTTTTTCGAAGGCACCTACACGCACACTTTCTCCGGCAATGCGGAGCCCACCCCGCGATACGACTACAATCAGATCATGTACCGCCTCGACCTGTCCGACGAGCGGCTGAAATTGCCCGAATAACTTGGAAGCTGAGCGGTCTATAAGTCGCCGACGGCTCGGCGCAGGCGAAAGAAGGCCAAGGCCTCGTCGTAGGTGGCGCGATAAAAGTTGGCGTAGGCCTCGACTCGCTGGTTCTCGGCGTCGAGGACTTCCGTGTAGGTGCTCAACTGCTCCCGATAGCGGTCCTGAACGACATTCATGTTCTCTTCCGCCTGGTCGATCGCCACCTTCGACACGGCCACGCGCTGCCGCGCTTCGTCCAGGTCAAGCCAACGCGTGCGAACTTCGAGCGCCACGCCGGCCGCGGCGTCGGCTCGCTGTTGCATGACGGCGCGCTGCTGTTGTTCAAGCGCTTGGGCCCGCCGCCGCGAGGCGCCGCCGTCGAAGAATTTCCAGTTGATCGTGGCCGTGGCGGCCCAGATGTTCTGGTTGCTCAGGCTATTGTCTCCGAAGTAAATGTACGCGCCGTTGAGATTGACTTGCGGGCGCACGCCGCTGCGGGTCACTTGCGCCTGGGCGCGCAACGCCCGCGCCTGCTGCGAGAGCGACGCCAGTTCCGGCCGCCGGCGCACGGCCTGGGAGGTCAGAGCGGCGATCTCCTGGTCGTCCAGCGTGGCGAACTCTGGGCGCACGCGCAAGGCGCGATGCGTCAGGCCTTCGACGCTGCCTTCGCCGCGCGGCACGGAGACTTCTTCGAGCGGCACGATCCGATCGAGCGGCTGCATCAAGTAACGGTTGTAGCGGGCCCAGGCCGTATAGACCTCGTTTCTCCCTTGGATTTCCCGCAACCGGGCGTTCGCCAGCGAGACTTCGGCCGCCAGTTCCTCGTTGCGCGTGGCCATGCCCACGCGCTTTCGATTCTTGACGTCGGCAAGAAACGACTGCAGTCGGCTGAGATTGCTCTTGGCCACGTCCAGGTCGCGGCGGGCCTGCAGCACGCCGACGTACGTCTCGGCGACGTTCAACTTCAGATCGAGGGCGGTGCGAATCTGCTCGGCGCGCTGCTGCCCGTACTGGGCGTCGGCCTGATCGATTCCGTTGCGGATGCGGCCGCCCGCATAGATCGGCTGGCTGATCGACGTCAGCGAAAGCGGGATGTTGGTCTGCGAGCCGAGGAGCGGGAATTGAAAGCCGCCGCCTTGTGACGAGTTGATCGTCGGCACCTGGCTCAATTGCAGGTCGGCCGTCACATTCTGACCGGTGGGCAGCAGATCGCGCCGCGCGGCGGATGAGTTCAGCCCGGCGGCGCCTGAATTGAACCGCGCCGCCCGCAACTGCGGATTCGCCGACAAAGCCATTTGCCATGCTTGCTGCAAATCCTCTCCGCGAGTTGCGACGCCCGCGGTCAGGTTGACGGCAATGCCAAGCGCAATCAGCCCGATGACGTTGGCATAGGAACGTTTCGTCATCATTGACGAACCTCCGTCGGGAACGGCCGCCGTCCGTTCGGATTCGATCGAATTTGTTCTGCCCGTATTCATCGCCGCTCTCCCGCACATGGAACGGCGCCGTTTCCTGGCGGACTCGCTACGCCGTTCAGCCGGTCGGGCGCGTCGACCCCGAGCGTCCGACATGCGAACTCCGCGGCGATCATGGCGATCTGCTCAACCTGTTCCGGAGTATAAGACGGCCAGCCCAGCCGGCGGAGAATCGTCGCGCGTCCGGTTTGGAAGGCCAGCACCTGGCCGAGCACGGCGTGGGCTCGCAGGATCGTCTCCGGCGCATCGGCGGCGCCGCCAAACAGCCGACTGGTAAGCAGGCTGATCGCCTCGTGTACGGGCCGGATGAGACCTTCGTACAACACGTCGAACGCCGCCGTCGGTTGGAGCTGTTCACGCAGCACGAAACAGACGACGTGCGTCGTTTCGGACCGGGCGAGCAGCGTTTGAGCGGCGGATTTCAACAGACGCTCGAGCCAGCTTCGTTCGGCCGAGGGATCGAGCGGAGCGGCGTCTAAACACATCCGGGCTTCTTCGGCCAGCGCACGAAGCGGAGCCGCATAGCAGTCGACGATGTGCCGCGCGACGGCGATGTAACAGCCTTCCTTGCCGCCGAAGTAGTACCCAATGGCGGCGACGTTCACGCCCGCGGCTTGCGCGAGTTGCCGCGTGCTGACGCCCTGCAGGCCGTGCTGCCCGAAGATGCGCAGTCCGCTCGCCAGCAAGCGATCCGAGGCGGCGTCGCGCGTGCGCCCCAGCACAACGTTTGGAGAGGTCGTAGCCATAGTATTGAGATTGATCGACGGATCCAATCAATCGATTGATTGTATTTGACTTGCCGGTTTCTGTGCGTTGCGACGACTGTGCGCGACGCGCGGTTGCGCGTCGCAAGTTCCGCTTGAAGAGCGAGTTAGCGCATGCCGCCAAACGAGCCGTGTAAGGTCAATGGGATCCGCAGGGCTTCACTAGAGCGCCTGACCGGACCGGCGGTTGGTCCGGGTAGCCAATAGACCGGATGCGGCGATTGGAGCCGGGCTAGAACCGCAGCTCCGTAGGGTGGGCGTTGCCCAACATGATTCGCCGGTGGGCAGTGCCCACCCTACAGGACGTAACGTTGACAATGCGTTAGAACCGCAGCGGCAACAAGACCCCGAGGAACATTCCCCAGCCGACGCCGACGGTGATCGCCAAGGCAATTCCGCACCAGTGTCGGAGATCGCGAAGATTCGAACAGGTGCGGCAAGAATTGACGGCAAGGGCGACCGCGGCGAGCGCCAGGGCAGGCGAGCCGAGCAAAGCCGTAACGCCGCAGAGGAACTTACCGGCGTGACCGAGACGCAGGCCGTTATCCAAAAACACGCCGCACCACGCCAACTCCACGAGCGACGTCGCGAGCCAGACGGCGTCGCGCGGCGTCCAATGGGCAGGCCGCCTGAAGAGAAACAGCCTGGCGGCGACCAGCCAGGCGATCCCGGCCGGCGCGAGAATTACGGTCGTCATCACGCCCACCGCCGCGTCGATTCGCCAGTCTAGCGCAACGGTCGCCAGCGCGCGCCGGATCAGCAAACCGCTGACGATGGAGCCCATCGGCAGCAACGCCGCCAGCTCAACGGCCTGGCGGCGGCGTGAATCGGCGGAGACTTCGTGATCGTCAAGCATGGCGATGGGTCCGCGAAACGGGAAAGAAAAAACGGTCGAAAAACGAAGCCCGTTTTGTAACGCGTGGCTTGTTCCGGCTTTGGCTCAGAGAGCCAGATTGGTTATAGTAAGGGGTGCCGCCGGCCGATACCGCCGGGGACTCGTTCGCTGGCGG
>DASZUP010000940.1:0-1550 GCA_035547635.1 Pirellulales bacterium | reverse complement strand
GGTCGTGAAGGCATGCGGATTGTGATCGCGACCCGTGCCGCCTTTTTGCACGATCGGCAAGCGGCCGAATTCGCCGTTCCAGACGACGAGCGTCGAATCCAGCAAACCCCGCTGCTTGAGATCAGCCAGCAGCCCGCCGATCGGAATGTCGGTTTCGCCAGCGAATTGCCGATGGTTGTTGCCGATGTTCGCGTGGCCGTCCCAGCTTTTTTCGTTTTCGGTGCCGCCGCTATAGATCTGCACGAACCGCACGCCCCGCTCGACCATCCGCCGGGCGATCAGACACTGCCGGCTGAAGTGCGTGCACTTGGGGTTGTCCAGGCCGTACAGCTTTTTGATGGTCTCCGGCTCTTGCTCGACGTCGAGCGCCTCAGGAGCGGCCATCTGCATGCGGTAGGCGAGTTCAAAACTCTCGATCCGCGCCGCCAGCTCCGCCTCGGCCGGGTGCTGTTGCTGATGGCGACGATTGAGCCGGTTGAGCAGTGCAAGCTGCGCCTGCTGCTGGCGGTCGTTCATTTCCGCCGGCCGATCGAGATTGTCGATCGGCGCCCCTTGAGCGGCCAGCGCCGTCCCTTGAAAGATGCCGGGCAGGAAGCCCGAGCCCCAGTTCTGTGAATAGCCTTTCGGCAACCCGCGGCCGAGCGTGTCGTACATCACGACGAAGCCGGGCAGATTCTGGCTTTCCGTTCCCAACCCGTACGTCACCCACGAGCCGACGCTGGGAAAGCCCATCCGGCTCATGCCCGTGTTCACCTGGAACAAGGCGGGCGAATGATTGTTGGTCTCGGTGAAGCACGAATAGATGAACGCCATATCGTCGACGTGCCGGGCCATGTTCGGAAAGATTTCCGAGACCCAGGCGCCCGACTGGCCGTGCCGGGCGAACTTGAAGGGCGACTTCATGATCGGCCCGACGGAGTTGGTGAAGAAGCCGGTGTTCTTATCGAACCCTTCCAGTTCTTTGCCGGCGTGTTTTTCCAACTCCGGCTTATAGTCCCACGTATCCACCTGGCTCGGTCCGCCGTTCATGAACAGCCAGATCACCGAGCGGGCCTTGGTGGGAAAATGGGGCGGCTTGGCAGCAAACGGATGCAGCGACAGTCCCGCCCCCGGCGTCGGCTGCTCGGCACGGTTCGTTTCCGCCAGCAGTCCTTGCTCACTGAGCAGACCGGCCAGCGCCAACAGCCCGCAGCCCGAGCCGGCGCGCTGCAGGAAGGAGCGGCGGGCAAGCGAGAAGGCGTCGGCAGCGCGGAGCGCGGAATTCGGAGCGCGGAGTTGATGCTTTTCGTAACGTTCATTCATGGGATGATCTCTCGCTTTGCTTTCCGACTTCCGACGCGTGAACTCGCGTTTCTTCCTCGTTCCGCACTCCGCGTTCCGAGTTCCGCACTCGGCTCACTCCACATACACAAACTCATTCAACCCCATCAGCACCTGGCAAAAGTCGGCCAGCGCCAAAGCATGCGCGTCGGCTTTGCCGTCTGCCTGATAGGCGGCCGCTTGCTGCTCGAGAAAGCTCGCGGCATCGGCAAGCTCCGCCTCGCTCGGCG
>DASZUP010000939.1:0-6949 GCA_035547635.1 Pirellulales bacterium | reverse complement strand
TGTTCGTCGTCGGCCACGGCGCCAACCACCCCGTCGTCTCCAACGGCACGCCGGCCGGCAAAGATCGCAATCGCCGCGTCGAGTTGGTGGTCTATCCGGAGAAGGCGTCGACTCGCTAATGACCTGCCTCAGGCGCGGTCGCAACAAGTAGTGGAATCTGTGAAGATCCCGGGAAGCGGCGTTGGCGCCCCAAGCCGCACTGACGTTTTGGGAACCGCGCGAAGCGCTCGGAATTCTCACGCTTTTCCGCTACAGCGCTGCCGTTGGCGGGTTAGTGGCCCGCCTCAGGCGCGGGCTCGCCAAGTTCGAAATAGTGCTTCAACTCGTGCGGCACAAAGCCCCGGCCGGCGCAGCGGGCGTCTTGTAAGCTCCAACGGCCGTCTTTCAGCGCGTAGACGAATACGAAGGTCCGCGCTCCTTCGTCTCCCGACTTGCGAGCCAGGTTAATCCTCCCTCGCCCGCCGCCTTTGACCCGATCGCGTTTTTCGATCACCCAATCCGCGACATCCAAGCCCTTGATCACGCGGTCGACGCCGGGAAGGGTCACTTCGACTTCCGGCGCCCCATCGCCCTGCTGGCGCACGATGAAATGCGGCGGTTCCAGGTCGAACTCCGCTCGCAGCCGGGTGTCGGCCATGGCCCTCTCGAATGCCGACGCGACGAACGCCCGCAGTTCCTCGGACGGATCTGCTTCATCGTTGTCGCAACCGGTCAGGAGGAGACAGCTCGACATAAAAACGGCCAGGTGAATGGAAGGGAACGATCGCACGTTCATGGGCGTTTCTCTTCTCGCACAGCCTATTTACCTGATGAAGCTGAACCTGCCTTTTTGAACTCTAGGTCGAAGACCATGCCCGTGCGGCCGGAAAAACCCGCGTAACGCTGCCACGGTGCGCAAGATTGGCCGAAAAGGATAGACCGCCGAGAAACGAACCACTAATTTGCACTAATTCTCGCTAATTAGTGAGGATCCGCGGAGATTAGTGCTTCCTTCTTCTCTTCGTAATCCGCTTGCAGGGGAGGACCGTGGCCGTGTTGAAACAGCAGGGATACGAATTGATGGGAGCGGCCTTTGAAGTTTACAACCATATCGGGTACGGATTGGCGGAAGAGGTTTATCAGCAAAGCTTAGAGCACGAGCTTGCCTTACGGCGGATTGCCTTCGCGAGCAAGCAGCCGTTGCCAGTGTTCTACAAAGGCCGAAGGCTTGAAACGCAGTACAAGCCCGACCTGTTTGTTTTCAGCGCAATCATTGTCGAGTTGAAGGCCGTCAGTGCATTAGCGGCGGAGCACGAGGCGCAATTATTGAATTACCTGCGGCTCGCTCGTTGCGACGTCGGTTATCTGATCAATTTCGGCCGCAAGGGCCAGTTGGAATGGAAGCGGTTCATCGTCTCCGACCACTATCGCCCCCAACGCAAACCAGAGCTCTAATACGCCTCGGCCAGAAAAACCTACCGGAACCACTGATATTCACTGACATTCACTAATTAGCGACCATTAGTGGAGATTAGTGGTTCCACTTCCCGCGGCGGACTCCGGCTTTTCTTGTTCCGGAGCGGGCGCCTTGGCTGGCCGCCAGCCGGGACTTAGAATTAAACGCTGAACCTCTTCGGCTGGCCGCGTGTCGCTGCGCAGTCCGGCGTCTTGTTTACCCGCCCGTCTCTCTCCCCCGGAAATATCGTCAAGCGATGATCGCTATTATCGACTACGGCATGGGCAACCTGCGCAGCGTGCAAAAGGGCTTCGAAAAGGTGGGCCATCAGGCGACCATCACCAATGACCCGGCCGTCATTCGCGACGCCGCCAAGGTGATTCTGCCCGGCGTCGGCGCGTTTCCTGACGCCATGCACGAGCTTCAGCGCCGAGAACTGGTCGAGCCAATCCGCGAAGCGGTCGCCGCCGGCAAGCCGTTCCTGGGCATTTGCCTGGGGCTGCAGTTGCTGTTCGAGGTCGGCTGGGAAGGAGGCCGCCACGAGGGCTTGGGCATCCTGCCGGGCGAAGTCGTGCGGTTCCAGGTTCCGCCGGAATACAAGGTGCCGCACATGGGTTGGAACCAACTCGCGATCCGGCGACAGGCCCCGCTCCTCGAAGGCCTGACCGACGGGGCGTACGTCTACTTTGTCCACTCCTACTATGTCGCCCCGCGCGATTCGGACGTCATTGCCACCGAAACCAACTATCCCAAGCCGTTCACCTCGATGATCTGGCGAGACAATCTCTACGCCACGCAATTCCACCCTGAAAAGAGCCAGGCAGACGGGTTGAGAATCCTCCGCAATTTTGCAGAATTGGCGTAAGGCCCTGTGAAGTAGCAAGTTAAAACGAGCCCGGCCGCATGCTTCCTTCGTTCTGGCCTTGGTTCTGGTCCGCACTGCCAGGCTCCTCAGCCTGCGTGGGGAATGATTTCCGGCACAAACCGAAGGGCCCGTGGAGCCGGTCGGGAATAATTCAAGGGGCGGATGGCGAAATCTTATCTGTTACGCGTCCGGAAACCGCGTGGCAGCGAGGAGTGGCAAGCCTGTGGCGCTGACGCTGGCGGAATTCAACCAGTTGGTTTCGCAACATGCCGTGGCCCTCTACCGGCTGGCGTTTCGGATGGTTGGCGATCCTCACGAGGCGGAAGACGTGGTGCAAGACACCTTTCGCTCCGCCTGGAAGAGTCGCAGCCGTTACGAAGCCGCCCGCGGCCAGCGGGCCTGGTTGACGATGATCCTCCGTCGCCGGGTCGCCGACCGCTGGCGCAAACGCCCCTTGCCGAGCACGCTGGCGGAAAGCGAAACGCTGGAAATCGGAGTCGAACCGCCGGAATCGGCTCTGGAGCCCTATACCGACGAAATGCAAAGAGCGCTCGATCGCTTGCCCGCGGAATTGCGAGACACGTTGCTGTTGGTGGTTGTCGGCGAGCTGACGCACCAGGAAGCGGCCAACGTGTTGAACGTGCCCTTGGGCACGGTGCTCTCGCGAGTCAGCCGGGCTCGGCAACGACTGCGAGAAAACTGGTTGGCGCTGCAAAAACACGACTGAGCCGCCGGAGACTGTTCACCATGGCGCCCGAACATCCTGATCGCGAAAGTTGGCTCGACGCCGAATTGCGTCGCGTGGCGCCGCCCGCGGGATTGGTCGGCCGCCTGCAACGGATACCCGTCGCGGAAGACGAAGTTCTCGATGATTTGCTGCGTGAAACGCCGCAGCCGGCCGGCTTAATCGGCCGCCTGCGGAAAATCCCGGTTACCGCGGCGCCACGCGAGCGCCGTTGGGCAACGCTCGAACGCCAGGCGGTGGCGGCTTCGCTGGTCTCGATGGTTTGGTTCTCGTATGCCGCGGCGTTTTTGCTGTTCTGGCTGGACTACCGCCCTCCGCAAACGGCGGCCGCCAACTGGCTACAGACCGAGTCGCCGCTCGAAGACGAACTATTGCCAGGCGCAACAGAAACCTCGCTGGCGCTTGGCGCCGCGTCGCAGCCATCAAGCGAAAGCCTGACGAGTTCCTGGTCGGCGCCCGTAGCGCCGCCGGCGATCGAAGCGCCCGACGCTGCTCCTCCCATGACGTCAGAGAGCCCCGGAGAGCTGCTGGCCATGGGGTATGCCGACGACCTGGTCGACCTGCTGAGAGTTTCCGCTTCGGGAGCTCGAAGGGCGGCCGCGGAAGTCCCCCTGGGCCCGCATTTCGACCGCAGCTTTTTGTCCCGCACGGGCGTTTTCCCGCGAGTCGATCCGCAACACCATCCCAGCGAGCGCGTTCCGCTGACGACCGAGACGTCTAGCTTCACGTTGGCTCGCCAGTACCTTCGCCAGGGTCGCTTTCCCCGGCCGGAATCGATCCGCACCGAGGAGTTCCTGGCAGCGGTGGATTACGGGTTCCCGCGTCCCAAGCAGCCGGGTCTGACGTTGTCGGCGCTGGCCGGCCGCGCCGCCTGGGAGCTGCCCGGCGGCAATCTCGACAAACGCGAGTCTGGCGACCGGCGGCTGTGGCTGCTACAGCTTCATCTTCAAGCGGGCGGACGTTCGGGGCCAGGGCCGTTGGCGGCCTCGAAGGCCCGGTTGACGGTTCGCTTCAATCCGCATTGCGTGGCAAACTACCGGCTCTGCGGGCATGAACCCACCTCTGAAGAGGGAGAGAAGGTCACGCTGGAGCTGGACTTTACGCCGGGCGGCTCGGCGACGGCCTTGTACGAGCTGCAACTGCGCGGCGACGCCCAGGGCGAGGCGGCCGTCGCCACGCTCGAGTGGATCGACCCGGCCAGCGGCATGCGCTGCACGCGTCGTTACCCGATCCAGCGGGGGCAATTTGCAGCCCGCTTCGAGCAGGCGCCCGTTGCGCTGCGGCTTGCCGGGCTGGCCGCCGCCGCGGGCGAGATCCTGCGGGAATCGCCCCATGCGGGCTCGATCTCGCCGGCCGCGCTGCTCGAGCTGGCCCGCCAAGGCCAAACGCAGACGCAGCGGAAGCAGCCTCAAAGCGCCAATGAGTTTCGCAAATTCGTGGAAATCTTCGCCCGGATTGTGGCGCTCCGGCAGCGCACCGAAGGCATTCAGCGTCTGCCGGACGGCGCCAGGCCGGAAGACATGAACGAGCCGGTACGAGTTCCGTTTGTAGGGCCGGCGACGTTTACGGCGGTTGATCCCAACCGTCCGACGACGAGAGAGGGGCAAAGAGTTTCTTGCTTCGCGTTACTGGAGTCTATAAGCTGGAAACGATGCCCTGGTTCGCAGGGCGTCGTCTCGGCAAGCGGCGCCGGAACCCGCTTGTCTCTCTGGCGCCTTCTGGTGATCTCGCCAGCCGTATAAGGAAGACACGAATGAGACAACCATCAATTGCCGGCGGTTTTCGAACCGTCGCTCTACTCGGCGTATTGACGCTTTCCGTATCGCTGTGTGGACGCAGCGCACGCGCCGAAGAAGCCTACGCAAAGTTCCTGGAAGGCTTGAAGGAACAGGGCCTGTACGACATCGCGCTGGATTACGTCCACGAGATGAAAGACAGCCCGCTGCTCACGAACGACCAGCGGATGGAGCTGCCGCTGACGGAAGGGCATCTGCTGGTCGAAAGCGCCCAGGCGGAACGCGACACGTCGACCAAGTTCAAGCAGCTCGACCAGGCGCGCGACCGGTTCGAGGCGTTCATCAAGGCCAACGCTTCGCACCCGCTGGCGGCCGAAGCGGCCTCGGCTCTGGGCAACGTGCTGGTCGTGCGAGGCCGGTCGCTGCTCGATCAGGCCGAGCGTCCGGCCAACGCTTCCAAGAAGAAACAGTTGACCGACGAAGCCCGCGAGCTGATGTCGCAGGCGCGCAAGGTCTTCAATGACTCGGAAGAAAAGTACGACGCCGAGGAAAAGCGATTTCCGCGATTCATCGATCCGAAAGACGTCAAGCAGATTGAGGCCCGCAAGAATGCTCGGGCCAACGTGCTGCGTTCCAGTCTGCTGTCGGGCGCCGTGCTGTTCGATCTGGCCAAAACCTATCCGGAAGGCTCCAAGGACCAGCATCAATTGCTGCAGCAGGCGGCCGACAAGTACGCGTCAATCTACGAAAAGCATCGCCGGCTGCTCGCCGGTTTGTTGGCGCGGATGAAGGAGGGCGAGTGCTACCAGACCATGGGCGACACGAAGCGCGCCTTGGGCCTGTACGAATCGATCCTCTCGCAGCCTGATGACGAAGCGTTCCGCAAGCTCAAGAACTCGACCATGCACCTGGCGATGAAGTGCTGGGTGGCCGACAGCGAGAAGAAGTACGACATCGCTATCGACAAGGCGCAGAAATGGCTGGCGTCGGCGCATCCGAGCGACGAGCGCTCGCCCGACGGCATCGGCGTTCGCTACTTCCTGGCGGTAGCCGAGAAAAATCTGGCGGATTCGCTCAAAAAGCCCGATGAGCAAGGCCGCAAGAAGGCGGCCCTGGCCGACGCCCGCAAACAAGCCGGGATGGTCAAGAAGTTGCCCAGCATGTACCAGGACGCCGCGACCGAGCTCTACATGAAGATCTCGCCCGACGCCGTGGGCGATGAAAACGCGGAGCCGACCAACTTTGTCGACGCCCGCGACCGCGGCAAAGACTCCCTGGAACAATGGCAGGCCAAGCTGCAGGCCATCAGCGCGGCGCCCGCCATGAAAGACCAGGCCAACGTGCCCAAGTACCAGAAGGAGGCGGCCGAGCTGCGAGCCCAGGCGCTGCAGTACTTCCGCCTGGCCATGGAGCTGCGCGACGAGGAGACGCCGATTGAAGACGTCAACATCGTGCGTTATTACCTCTGCTTCCTGGCCTATCAATCGGGCGAATACTACGACGCCGCCGTGATGGGCGAATTCCTGGCCCGCAACTATCCTGAAAGCTCGGGCGGCCGGCAGTGCGCCAAAATTGCGATGAGCGCTTATCAACAAGGCTATCTCAGCCCGCAGAAGATCGAAACCGACTTCGACAAGCAGAAAATGGTCGAGATTGCCGACTACATCACGCGGCGCTGGGCCGGGCAGGAAGAAGCCGACGAGGCCTGGACGACGTTGATGTCGATCGCCGTGTTCGAGAAGGAGCTCGATAAGGCCACGGAGTACCTGGACAAGATCGCCGCGGACTCGCCTCGCCGCGGCAGCGCCGAGCTGCGCTTGGGACAGGCATTGTGGGCCGGGTACTTGAACGCCAGCCGCTTGGACGACCAGGACCGGCCGCCGCAGGCCGAGCTCGACGCGATGGTGGCCAAGGCCAAGACCACGCTGGAAGACGGCGTCAAACGGATGCGAGCCCAAGTCGACTCGGGCGCGGCCCCCGTGTCAGCCACGTTGGCCTCGGCCTTGCTCTCGCTAGGCCAGATCTATGTCGACTCCGGACAATCGGAAAAGGCCCTCGAGCTGTTGAACGATCCGAAAACCGGTCCGCTCACCTTGGTCAAAGCCAATGATCCGGCGACCAAGCAAGGCAATTACGCCATTGAGGCCTACAAGCTGGCCCTGCGCGGT
>DASZUP010000938.1:0-13659 GCA_035547635.1 Pirellulales bacterium | reverse complement strand
GAAGAATCCCGACGTGCCCTTGATGGTGTGGATCGTGCGGAAGATGCTCGCCAGCCGTTCGCCGTCGTGCGGGTCCTCTTCCAGCCGCACCAGATCCCGATCGAGTTGATCGAGGTTCTCGTAGCTCTCGACCAGGAACTCCTTGACGATCTGATCCATGTCGCTCATGAGTCTTATGCCTTGTACCCTTGGATCGTTTTCCGCTCGCAGCCCCTTCGAACGGCGGCTTGGGCGCCACCGCGTCACTTGCCCAAGTGATATGGCTTACCGATTTCAGCTCGGCTACCTAGGAAATCCCTGGTTGACCGACCTAGGAAATTCCTGGGTCGGCTGGCGGGCGCAGATTATGCATTGCGGGCAGCCAAGCGGAATGCGCTGCGACCACACTGGTGGGGAGCGGTCCAATTCAGATCAAGAAGCAGACCAAGACTTGCCTTCTGGTATGACAGTGGCCGGGCGCCCGCTCGCCGTCCGCGTTCGCTCAGACCGGAAGAATGAAATGCCGCAGGAACGGTGCTTACCAGCAAAAGCGCAACGGCAGCGCACGCTTCCGTAGTTGTCGCAGAAAGCGAGCATTCGCTACGACGCGCTTTTCATGACGCCGGCGGGCGGAGCAAGTCCGACAGAGCGACTTATGGCTGGCGACGACCCAACCATGAACCGGCGCCGGCTTCGGCGCCTTCCGAGCGGGAGCTCTAAGGCGCCGCGATCAAGGCGCAGGCAACTCGACGGCGCTTTGAAGCAACAGACCATTGGGCGAAGCCGAAGCCTGGGTCACGCTGACGCCCAGCACGCCTTCCAACTCGCTGTCGCTGGGCAGAAGTGCTTTGATGCGCGCAGCCAGCGCCTTGGACGCGGCCGAGTCTTCGCCCGCCAGAGCGGCCGCGCCAAAAGGCGAGCCGGGCAACTTGGGCTGCGTCAGAGAGAGGTCAATGAGACGTTCAATGCCTTGCTTGGCCGATTTGACGTCCAACCCTGCGTCGCTGATCTGATACAACAAACCAGGCACGGGGGCCAGCAGAGCGCGTCCCCGCTCGACCAGCCCGCTGGTGCGCAGCGACGCATCGCCCGTGGGAGGCGTTCGCAACACCGACAGTAACGACTCGGTCACTTCGGATCCGACGCCCAGCACCAGATAACCTCGACCGAAAAACAGACCGATCTCAAGCGGTCCCTGGTGCAATCGAAAGCCTTTAAAACCCTGCTCTTCGGCCGCTTCGACGGCGCCTCCGGCGGCCGGCGCAAACTGCCCGATGACCTGCATCACCCGGTTCCAGACTTGCTCGTCCTTGACTTGCCACACCATGCCGACGCGCTGTGAAAAAGCGGCGACGGCGGCTTTCGCTTCGTCGTCCTGCGGTTCAGGCTCGTGCTTGGGCGGAAACTCGATTGCGATATGACGCCGACCGACCGATGACAACAGCGTGGCCAGGTCCGTCTGCAACGTTCCCTGCACCGCTTGCTCCATTTGATTGAACGTCTGCACGGCTCGCTCCCCCTCTTCTGTCAGCGACAGTTCCTTGAACCGGGCATAGACCTCGCCCAGATCAAAACTGAACTGCTGAAACTCGAGGATGCCGGTCGGGACCCATTCCGGCGGTTCCGGCGGCAGCGGCGTCTGGTCGATCAAGCTCAGCGCACCGGCGCGAGGTTCAGGGGCCGAGACGAAAGCGCCGATGCGCAGCGCATTGCCGTCGAGCGCAATGCGCACAGCCAGCGCGCCAAGCGAGTCGATTCCCCACGTAGCCAGGCTCTTCGCCGCCTTGCCATCTCCGTGCAGAGCGGCCAGTTCGAGCAGCGGCTTCAAATCGCCAAACGCTTCAGCCAACACCGTTCCCTCAGGCAGGGCGCCGGCCAATCCCGGCGCGGCAAGCAACTGTGCAGCGCGCCCTGCACCCTCTGCCTGCCCATCGTGCGCCGCAAGGAAACGGGCGAAAACGCCGGTCGCCTCCTCTATGCCGGTCAGCTTATCCCAATCGATATCGCGCCGAGCCTCTTCGTCTTTGGCCAGCACTTCGGCGGACGACTGCGAGAACGTATTGGCAATCAGCAACCTTCTGCCCAGGCGAGCCGCCAGGACGTGTACTCGGTCGGCGTCAATTTGCTTGCGATCGCGCAGCTTTTCTCGATGCCGCTTGATGAGTTCCTGGACCTTTTCCTGCGAGAGTTCGTCGTCGTCGCCTGAGAACAGCGATTCGGCGTCAAGCGGTTCCGCAGCCTTGATCGGCACGGCAAGGTGCATGACTTCGTGGCCCGCCAGTTCGAGATCCATGCGGCGCGGAGCGCCCGGCTCGTCCGAGATCTCTTCGACGACGGATTGCACGGCTTTCACCAGCCGTTCCGCCAGATCTTCGCCCGGCTCCAGCCAGGTCAAGCCGATGAACAGCGGCGCTCGATTGCCGCGAGGCTCAGCAACCAGGGCAAAGCCGGCTTCCTTTTCCAGCAGCTTAGGCCAATCTTCGAGTTTCAAACCGTGCTGCCCCAGTCCCTGGGCAATCTCTTCCCACGATTCCTTATTCTCTTCCCGCCACAATTCGAAAGCGCGGCGGAGACGAGCTTCAGTCAGCACGACCGAGCCAAGTTTGGTCTGCCGACGCAAAGCCGCGAGAAAATCCCCGCCGCCAGGAACGCGCGCCACCAAGAGCGTCGTCTCAGGAACCAGCGTCCAGGAAGGCGCCCGCTCGTCAGCCAAGGCGGACGTCGCCCAGAATGTCAATAACGCCGCCGCGCCGATTCGATGAAGCGTCTTCACGGTATTCAGGTTCCTTCCGACGAAGTAGGGCAGGGATGATTATTGCTTCGAGGCTTCGACCGGCTTGGAGGCGGAATCATTTGATTCGCCTGAACTCGCCGCGGCCTTGCTTCCCGGGTTCGGACGGAAAGGCGGGGCGAGATAAGTCGCGCCGTTGAGCGGCTGGGCCGAATCGTACAAATAGCTCTCGCGATGCACCAGAAAATCGACCAGGTCGCTGGAAGGAATGCCGAATGCCAAACCGTCAAACGACGTGGCCCCGGCGCACACAATGCCGACCACCTCGCCGCGGGCGTTGAAGAGCGGCCCGCCGCTGTTGCCGGGATTGATCGAAGCGTCGGTCTGGATCAACCGCAAGTGCCCCATGGTGCGCGTTGCGGAGCTGACAATGCCTTGCGTCACCGAACGTTCCAAACCGAGCGGATTGCCGATAGCGAACACCAGATCGCCGACGTTCAGGTCGTCGTCGTCATTGATCACGACCGGCTCGGGCAGTTCGCCCTTAAGTTCCTCCATGTCCAATTGCAGCAGGGCGATGTCGCGGAGCGGCTGCAGCGCCAGAATGCGGCTCTTCTTCAATTCCTGCTTTTCATAACCCTGCTTGGTGCGGCGGAACAGCGTGACCTGCACTTTGTTGTGCCCCTCGACCACATGATAATTGGTAATGACGTGGCCTTGCTTGCTGATCACGAAACCGCTGCCCGTACCAGTCGCGTTTTTGACGACGACAACGGCGTCGCCATGCCGCTTGACCAGTTCCGGCACGTCGGCCGGTTCGAGTCGTCCGGTGCGGAACACGCCGCGATCCTGGGCGACGGCCGAGGATTGCGACGGTTCTTCGTGCGTCATGCTCAGCACGCGCGTCTTGGGAACGTGCAGCACGTCGTAGCCCAGGTCGAGCACGACGCCTTCATTACTCTCGCGCAGCAGCGTGGCCGAAATCTTGGCGCCGCCAACCAGGGTCAGCGTGACCTGCTCGGCCGCAGCGACCGAGCCAGCGCCGCAGGCGCAAGCCAGCGCCGCCAAAATGAGAAACCGACGAATCATTGACTCTCCCTCGCCATGTAGATCAACAACCGGTCGTGGCACAGCAGGGCCGCGTCGCGATGGACGTCGCCGTCGGCGTTCAGCCCGACAATCGCTCGGGGTTCAGTGACCAACGAACCTTGCACGCCGCCGTACGGATAAGTCTGGTCTTCAAACACGGGCCACGACAGCGCCGATTTCAATTTGTCGTCAGTTCGTTCGAGCAGGGTCAACTGGTGACGATGATCGTCGCAGAGAACGACTTCGTCGATATGATCGCCCGTCAGATCCGCCGTCATAATGCGGTGGATCGTGGCTTCTTTCACTCCGCTGGCCTTGCCCACGCGGCTGTCGAGACTATCGACCAGCATGAGTTCCCAGGGCCGTCCGCGCGACAAACGAACCACGCGATCCTGATCGAGCAACACGAGGCCAATCACCGGATCGAGCGCGATGCCGGCGCCGCCGGAAATGCGAATGCTCTCCGTTTCGCGCATGACGCCCGCGTCGTCGGGTTTCAAACGATGCAGGAATTCGCCGCCCTGTTCCAGCGCCCAGGCGGCGCCATCGGCTAACGGAACGAAAGACGCCAGCCGTTGACCTTCCGAAAGCATGATCTGGTCCACCGGCTGCAAAGCTTCGTCCAGCCACTGCAGCACGCCGTCGCTCAGGCGGGCCGGCTTCAGCTCTTGTTCACGCGCGACCAATCGGTACTCGCTCAAATCCGCTTTGATCAAGTGAGCCGGCTGCGAGATCTGCGTTTTGCCATCGACCACTCGCGCCAGGCGCGCCTTGCCCGCAAATTGGTCCTGCAGCAGCAGCGCGTCGCCCAGCCAGACGACTTTCTCAACTTTCGTTCCCAGTCCTTCGTAACGGGTTTTCGCCGCTTCGCCTTGCTCGGCCTTCCAGACGTACAGATCGACGTCGCCGCCGACCCGCTGCGCCCACCAGACCGTGTCGCCGGCGCGGTCAAGCGCCAGGATCCGCCGGTCGTTCACGTCGGCCGATCGGGGCGCCGCTTTGGGATAGGTCAATCGGCCCGCTTCCCACTGGCTTTCATAAAGGTCGGACGCGTCTTTGGCCCAAATCAACAGCCTTCCCGGCTTGCCGACAGGAGCGGCGAGAGACTTGATATTGCCGATCGTTGGGAAACTTTCTTCGGGCAGCCAGCCTTCGTCGCCTAGGGGCTGCACCCCCAGCCGCGGCCGCGCCGGATCAACGGCCACCAGCGCCGGCTTGCCGTCGATGGACAAACCGCACCAGACGGCCGCGGCGCCGCCCGGCATGGGCAACGTCTCGCGACGGCCAAGTTCCTGCTCGGCGCCGCGCGATAGCCGGTAACGCCGCAGCAGGCCTTCTTGCGGACCGCCTAACAGCAGGACCTCAGCCGGCTTTCCCGAGAGCGCCAAGGTCTCAACGGCTTGCACCGAATGATCAAACAACGCTTGTGCGGGCAGCAGCTTACCGTCCGCGGCCTCGTACCAACGGACCGTCTGACGAGCTTTCTGCGACCACTCCAGCACGTCAAGATCGCCGTCGCCGTCGATGTCGGCCAGCCGCCAATCAAGGCGACCTTGGCGCTCTCGCGGGCTGAGCCACGTGGGACGGCCGCCGGGTTCAAGTTGGAGCGTCTGAACGCCCTCATCAAAACTGACCAGCAGTTCGAACTTGCCATCGGCCAACGGCCGCAGCAGCAGAGGGGTCCGACCGGAGGGCGAGCCTTGTAGCAAGTCCCAACTGGTCTTCTTTTGCCACTTGCCAGGCGCCTCTTGCCGGTAGCTGACGATCTTGTGGGAAGGGCTGGTCAAGGCGATCAGCTCAGGTTTTCCGTCGCCGTCAAGATCTTGCACCACCAAATCGAGCGGCAATTCTTCGAGGACGAGTTCGCTTTTGCGCCAATCGGGCGCCAAAGGCAGTTCGTTCGGTTCATCCTCGTCCTTGGCCACCGGCTCGCTGCGTTGGTCGGCAGGCAACCAACGGTAGAAGTCGAGACGCGACTGGCGGGTATTAATGACAATCAGTTGTTCGCGACCGCTCCCATCCAGGTCGGCCGCCAGCATACGGCTGGGCGAGCCCGTTTGGCTAATGACCCGCATGCCTTGCCATCCCTGGAATTCCTCGGCCTGCAACGGCCCTCGCAAGGCCCAGATCAGGCAGGCCGCGAGAAATGTATGTCTTGCCACGTCCATCACTTTCGTTAAAACTCGCGTCTCCAGCATCTCACTATAGCCTCGGGGGGAAAACTTCTCAAAAGCTTTTCCCGCCTCCCTGACGTCGTCGAAAACCGTTTGCGGCGTGCGGCGCCGTCAGGAGACCGCTCGCATTTCGGCGCACGCAGGCGGCCTTGGCGGCGAGGCTGAAACGCTTCAAATCTCCCGGGCTTGCTGGCCACAGATTTTTAGGTAAGCTGGTTCTTTTCCGGCCTGCCGGCTGGTCGCCGCCCGCGGACTTATCATTGCCCCGGACGGCCATCGCCATGGGGTCGCAAAGCGCTGCCGGCAAGGCAGTTGAGGACAGGTAGCTCAGTTGGTAGAGCAACGGACTGAAAATCCGTGTGTCGCCGGTTCGATCCCGGCCCTGTCCACTTTCTGGAACGACTTGTTCCACGAATTCCGGACCAAGGCGGGGCAGTCTGCAACGGCGATTCCTTGCCGTCCCCCGCTAATCAAGTAACGCCCGCGGGCCGTCGCGCACGGTCGGCTTACCGCGGCCCGATTTCCGTTGGTGTGAGTTTGAATGCTCCCTCAGGCGGGGCGTCAACACGCCGCCCCGCGCCATTGTCTTGTCCGCCGATCGCCTCCCCAGCTCAGCTCGATCGCTCCTGCACGTCAAGCACTTGGGCCAGAAAAGGGAAACGACCGGAACCGGTCAACATAGTGCAAGAAAACGCCACGCCAAGAATCTTCTGCCGACACGTGTCGCATCAAGACCGCCGCTGCGCCACGCTGCCCGCTCTGGTCAACGCCTCGCTCCGTCTCCAAGCCGTCCGTGAGATATTGGCAAAGGCGCCACGGAACACGCCGCTCCCTCATTCCGGCGACGAGTGCGACCTGCCGCGTTCTTTCCTCAGCGCGGCAGTAGATTGCCAAAACTCTACGCGACCACTTGAGGGAACCGCTGCTGCATGGCCACGGGTCCCTGGCGTGGCTCATACACGCGCCCAAGCAAAGCGCCGTGCAATAAAGCCGCCCCCTCGGCAAGCCACGACGGCGCCTCGCTGACAGCTCTAGCCAAAATGGTTATGGGCGACGGGCGGGACAATCGCCGTTTTGTCCTATCACCCAACGCCCGAGTTACTTCAAAACACTAGCTTCGAACTCCCGGCCGTTAGTGAAGCCATATTCTTTGTAGACTTTGCGCTCTTATTTTTTAACTTTATTAACTTGCACACCTGACTCAAGCGCGTTATCCTGCGCCCGTCGGAGTTCTACGTAGAGCTCGATTGGGTTGCAGGGGTATCCGCTCTATCAAGGGCGTTTCATTTCTCTTAGCCTTTGGAAGGCTTGGCATGTCGTCGGGGTTCCGCACGAACTTTCTATGGCCCGCTCGTCGGGCAACAGGGTTCCAAGCGGACCGTACCACGGTTGTTTATCGCTGTTGAGCCTGCAATTTGGCCCCGCTCCATTTCGCGATTGAATCGCAAACAGAGCAGGGAGTCAGCCGCAACGTGGAAACTGCTCGGGTACGACTTGTCGCGCGCGCCGCGATGGCAAGAACTCCATTAACGGTTAGTGAAGACGGCCAGTAACAGAAAGCGGGGCGGCAGAGAAAAGGCGATTGCCGTCGAGCGCAAGCATTGTTGCTGCGCGGAAATCTACATTTCCAATATTGTATGGGGAGTTTTACATGTCTCGTCGCCTGACCGTCACTCCACCCCGCACTGCTGCCATGCGAGCGTTTACCCTGGTCGAATTACTCGTAGTGATCGCAATCATTGGCATCTTGATCGCCCTGCTGCTCCCTGCAGTACAAGCGGCGCGAGAAGCCGCCCGTCGCACGCAGTGCGTCAACAACATGAAACAGTTAGGGCTCGGACTGCAGAATTTCCATGACGTGAATCATCAGTTGCCGACCACGATTTACCAGCCCATGCTCGAACACCCCAATTCGAACAACTGGCCGGGCACGAGTTCCCGCTGGAGCTATCTCGTGGTGCTGTTGCCCTATCTGGAACAGCAGCAGCGTTATAACTATTTCATGGACAAATATTGCTACACGACCAACCCTTGGACTGCCAACGATTTTACGGCTGCACTGATCCCGAATTTCATCTGCCCCTCCGACGAGCAATCCAGCTACGACGAACAAGATCGGGTGGGGCCCACCAGCTACCATGGCAACCGGGGCGACTACTGGCTGGATAACGGCTGGTATGAATGCCGAGGGGTGTTTGGCGTGGGCGGCCGCACGGTTTTGAAATATGGAATGGTCTCGGACGGACTGAGCAACACGGCCGCCCTCAGCGAGTGTAAGCTGGGCCGGACGAACGACCGGCGCGTGACGATTGGCTTCTGCCGCGGAGCGCCTGTCAACACTTCCAGCGGGTCTCCGCCGAGTCTTTGCCTGGCGATGGTTGGACCTGGCAACTTATACACGGGCACAGTCAGCTCGGGGGCAGGCGACTACCGTGAGATTGGGTGGTCGTGGAGCGACGGCCTGCACATTTATACCGGCTACTTCCACATGCTGCCCCCAAACGGTCCGAGTTGCGGTATCGCCGCCGAAAGCTGGGCGCTCATCACCCCCAGCAGCTTTCATCCCGGCGGAGTGAACATGACCATGCTCGATGGTTCTGTTCGGTTTGTCAATGATGCGATCAATGCCGGAAATCCCACTGCGACGGTGCAGCAAATGTCGACCTACGGCGGCGGCAACCCGCAGGAGTATATGGGCCCGTCTCCGTACGGCGTCTGGGGAGCCATGGGCACTTCGCGCAGCGGCGAGCAAGCCCTGGGCGGCGTCACCCAGAGCAATTAAATGCGGCCATGGCAGATCGAACATTCAGGTAGAAAACTGGAGTAACGGACATCGCGAGTTACCACATGACTTCATTAAGAGTATCTTGTTCATCCGCACTATGGCGTTCCGCATTGGCCTGTTCGCTCGCGGCGGCAGGATGCGGACGTCAGCCCACTATCGACACTCAGCCGGTTGAAGGGATAGTCACTCTCGACGGACAACCGCTCGCAGGCGCCACCGTCACCTTCATTCCCGTGCAAGAGGGGGCCGGCGTGTCGGCGACCGGAACGACTGATTCGTCAGGCAAGTATCTTCTGACAGCCGTGGGCGCGGGCTTGGGTGCAGAGCCAGGCGCCGGGACATCGCCTGGCGAGTATTACGTTGGAGTTGTAAAGGATGCATTCCCGGATGATCTTGAAGCCCGGCAGGAAAGGGATATTCTCGCCCTGCAGAGTTCCAGCGGAGATACGACGAAACCCAGTCGCCCAAAAGCGATGAAGGTAACGCATGTCGTTCCCCAGAAATTCAATGACCCGAGAAAGTCGGGAATCAAAAAAACCGTGCGGAATGAAGCTAATAACATTCCGATTGAATTGACTTCGAAGTGATGGGGGTCGGAAGCGTCTGGGGATCGGGATGCAAGTTGCGAGCGCGAATCATCGACGGAAAGCGAGCCTTGTTCCCGCCTGGTCTCCGCCACGCGGAAAGCCGGCTGGCAGACTGCAGGATTTACGTGCCCGCAGTGCTGGACCGCTTGTTGTCCTGAGGTGCGGTTCGCCGCTCAGATATCCCGCAGGATCTCCTCGGCGGCGTTCTTGCCGCAGGCGCCCATGACGCCGCCGCCGGGATGAGCTGCGGCGCCGCAGACGTACAGGCCGCGGATCGGAGTGCGGTAATCGGCCCAGCCGGCCACGGGACGTAACGAGTAGAGTTGCCCGAGCGACATTGAACCTTGAAAAATGTTGCCGCCGGTCAAACCAAACGTCCGTTCCAGATCCAGAGGACTCAGAACCTGCCGGTGCAGGATGGCGCCTGGCACGTTGGGCGCATATTGGGCCAATTCCGCAATGCAGCGGTCGGCGAACGATTCTTTCAGGGCATCCCAATCGCCCTCGGCCAGGCGGTAGGGGGCATACTGCACGAACATCGACATAATGTGTCGGCCGGGCGGGGCGATAGTGTCATCCACGCTGGTCGGCAAGGTGATCTCCAGGATCGGGCGCTCGCTGGGACGCCCATATTTGGCATCATCGTAGGCCCGTTCGAGATAATCCAGATCCGGTCCGATGTGGATCGTACCATGGTGGTGCGGCGCCAGTTGTTTGCCAGGGCGACACGTGAAGTCCGGTAATTCGGACAGCGCCAGATTGATTTTGGCCGAGGCGCTGGAATAGTCGATGCGCGCGACCGCGGCGCGGAAGTCTTCAGGCAACTCTGCCGGATCGACCAGCTTTTCGAAGGTCCAATGCGGGTCGACGCTCGAGGCCACGACGCGAGCATCCAACTGGCTGCCATCAGATAAGGCGACCCCAGAGACGCGTCCGTCAGAAGCGGCGATGCGCCGAACTTCGGTCTCGCGGCGAATCTCGACCCCCATGTCCAGGCAAGCTTGTGCGATGGCCTCGCTGAGCTTGCCCATCCCGCCTTGCACGTAGCCCCATACGCCTCGCGCCCCGCCGGCCTGCCCCATCACGTGGTGCAAGAGCACGTAGGCGCTGCCGGGCGCCGAGATGGAGCCGAACGAACCGATGACAGCGTCGGTCGCCAGCGTGGCCCTAAGCGGTTCGCTCTTGAACCAGCGCTCCAGGATCGGGCGCGCGGCGCCCGTGAGCAGTTCAATCGCTTCGGGCAAATCGCCGCCCAGCGAGGCGGCCGCGGTGCGCAAGTTCCAGAGTTTGGCGGCGTCACGCGCCTGCTTGGCCAGGCCCTTGCGGCGCCACTCGGCCGGCAGCGGCAGCGCATCCGGCGGCGCCGACATCAAAACCGGTTCGATCTGCGCGGCGACGCGTTCCAATAGCGCTTCGTAGCGCGGATAAGCCGCGGCATCCTCTTCGGAGAAGCGGGCGATCTCCCGCTGGTTCAGTCCCGGCTCCGGGCCCATCAACAGCGATCGTCCGTCGAGCAGCGGCGTGAACGACGACGGACTGCGCGGCAAGACCTTGAAACCATAGTGCGTCAGTCGCAGATCGCGGATGATTTCGGGAAGCAACAGACTGACGACGTAGGCGGCCGTCGAGACCTTATAGCCGGGCCAAAGCTCCTCGGTGGAGGCGGCGCCGCCCAGCACGCCGCGGCGCTCGACGACGCACACCTTCTTGCCGGCGCGGGCCAGGTACGCCGCGGCCGTGAGTCCATTATGCCCGCCGCCAATGATCA
Source organism: Pirellulales bacterium (assembly GCA_035547635.1). Taxonomy (GTDB): domain Bacteria; phylum Planctomycetota; class Planctomycetia; order Pirellulales; family JAICIG01; genus JAICIG01. The sequence goes on along the minus strand of DASZUP010000938.1, from coordinate 2,546 downwards.
CGCAGTCAAATTGAGAACGAGCAGCCACGAACCGCCTTCCGGTGCAAGGGGTGAGAACTCTTGGGGGCGCCGATGCAGCCCCCCAGCCGTGAGGGCATCGTCGGATGGTAGATAGCAGCGCGCGATACGTAAATCCCAAAACTTCATCGCAATAGCAACATAGCGCCTTTCACGTTTCGCAACGCCCCATGGGTCGACGCTTTGAGGCGCTTTCTCGCAAGACAGCGGTGATCTATGTTTGCCGCCCAGGGTACTTGGCGGCGTTTCCATCCGCTGCGAGTCACACCCAGCCGTTAGTAGGAGCTCCCTGTTTCTTAAGCAGGTTTCCCTTGGGCCTTAGGTCTGGTTGCAGGCTCCTGCTCGCCAGCGCCGCGCGGGAGGCGAAAAGCCCTACCCACCCCCTTCCCCCTTGTTTTCGTAAAATCCGCTCATTACCATATCCCAGCCCTAGCTGTGCGCCTCGCGCCCCTCAGACGGACCGCGGCCAACAAGGGCGGCGCTTGCTTGGTGCGCGTTCATACCGAGTAAGGTAAATCGCTTAAGGAACCCGGCGATGCCAAAGCGCCGCACCGATCGTTCGCGTAAATCCCGCGAGAACAAAACGCGTCGTTTCCCCAGCTTGTTTCCGGTTTCTTCTTTCCTGTCTCGGTCCGACTCGGCCGATCGGCGGCGAGCGTTCAACATTGAGCCACTGGAAGATCGGTGCATGTTGGCGACGTTCGCCGACAACGCGCCAACGTTGGCGATAACGCTGGAAGCCAACGACGCCTTGCAGATCGCGTCGAATGGCAATACCTACGCGCTGACCCTCGCTTCCGGAACCTGGACCGGTACGAACGACGCCAACGCCAACGTCGGCGGTTCGACGCTGACGGTCACGACCCTTGGACAGACCGCCTTCTCAACGGGCATTCACATTACGGATGCCGGCGGCACGGGCGCGTCGGTGTCGTTTATCGACAGCGGCTTCAGCGCGTACGTCAACAACTTCACCCTCGATCTGCACAACTCGCCGGCGGCTCCCGGCCTGGAGTTCAGCGGCGCCTCGTCGTTCGGCGCCAACACGCTCGACGCGACCGTCAGTACGAGCATCGTTCTCAACTCGGGGGCCGACGTTTCAACGAGCAGCGGCGATATCACGCTCAAGGCCAACCAGCAGGCGACTCCCACGAGCGGCAACTTTGTCGGCATTAACGTTAACAATGCCACCCTCGCGACGGCGACCGGGGCCATCACGCTTGCGGGGAAAGGCGGCAACAGCGGCAGCGGCAACTATGGCGTTGAAATCCAGGCCGGCGGCCAGGTGCAAGCGACGGGGTTCTCGCCGGCGCTTGTGAGCATCACCGGCGCGCCCGGCGACGGGGCCAGCGCCGGCATCCTGTTCGCCAACGGCGCTGTCGCTTCCACGGGCGACGTAACGCTCTCCGGCGCCGGAGGAAGCATTACGGAAAGTCAGACCAACGGCGGGGCCGACGTTTCCGGCGCCACGGTATCGCTGACGACGACCGGCTCCGGCAATCAGATCGGCACGTCAGCGGCCGGGGGCGGCGCCGGCGCGCCGCTCAAGGTGAATGCCACGACCCTGTTGAATGCCACCACCGCGGACGGCTTTATTACGCTCGCAAATACGGCGGGGAATATGCCGCTCGGCGCGCTGAATGCCGGCGCGACGATGATCGCCTTGAGCTCCGTTGGCGCCATCACCGACGGCAACAATGGCGCCGGGCCGATTAACTTAACCGCCGCCGACGGCGCCGCGTTGACGACCACCGGGACCAACAGCGCGATCGGCACGGCAAGCCGTCCCATCCGGACCGCGATCGGAGCGCTTACGGCAGCGACCCACGACGGCGGCGTCTATATATCCGATTCGAATGGTCCCGGGCTGATCATCAGCTCCATTCTGGCACTACAAGGCGGCCTTACGCCCGTCCTCAACGGGAGCAACCAGGTCGTCCTCAAGGACAGTAACGGAAACGACATCATCGGGACCGACGATGTCTCCGTCACCGCCGCCGGCCCCATCCTGCTCGCGAGCGCCCAAGGAGTGTCCACGACTGTCGTCGCTCCCAATGCGGCCACGATCCACTCTACGGGGGGCGGAATCTCGCAGAGTACGCCGGGCACGAACAGCGTCCTTGCTCGTAGCGTTAATCTGATGGCCAGCGGCTCAGTCGGCGTTACAGGCGGTGCGATTGGCATGACGGTCGAGAATTTCAGCGCCAGCACGACCAACGGCAGCATCTTCCTTGCCGAGTTGATCCCGGGCAAAGCAGTGTCTGTGGTTGCCGGCGGCGCCGGCAGCGATGTGTCGGTGACAGGCTCCGCCCCGACCCTGGGCATCGGCGTCATTACCGCACCGGATACCGTCACCATCCAGGAAACTGGCGGCGCGTTGTTGAGCAGCGGCGGCATGAACGTCAGCGGTCAGACCGTCAACCTGACAGGGCAATCGGGCATTGGCGGCAGCGGCTCTCCGTTTAAGGTAACGGCCTCGCATCTGTCGGCGACCGTCAAAGCCCCCGGCGCCGGGATTTTTGTGAACG
>DASZUP010000937.1:0-4472 GCA_035547635.1 Pirellulales bacterium | reverse complement strand
ACCGTCCCGTTCACGCGGATGTCGCCGGGCGCGGTCAGGCCGACGGCGGCGCCGCTGATGACGCCGCTTTGGGTCAACGCGGCGTCTTGATCGGCGTCGCCGAAGCCGGCGAACAGGGCCACAATGCCTCCCTGCACCAGGGCGCTGGTGCTGATGGTCAGGTTATCCGCGGCGTTCAACGAGAGCGGTCCGCCGGCATTGATCTGCACGCCTGCATTGATCGTCAGATCGTCTTCCACTGCCTGGCCGTTTTCGTCGGTGGTCTCGCTGGTGCTGGCCGACATGCCGCCGGTAACGTTTACATTTGCTTGGAACGCCAACCGCCCGCTGACCGCGAGCGTGGTGAAACCGGCGCTGCTGGAAGCATTCAAGCCGTCGACCGCGGCAATGGCCGCGGGGCCGTTAAGTTTGATATTCACATCGCCGCCGCTGGCAAATGCGAGTTGCAAAGCGGCCGCTTCCAGCGGATCGGCGCCGCCAATCGCGGTCGCGGACCGCACAGCCAGATGCGGCGCGCTGATCACGGCGCCCGGCGAAGCCAAGACCTTGCCGTCGCCATTCCACAGCTCCAGCGTGTTCCAAGCGCCGGGGCCGGCCGTCGGCGACGAAAACGGGGCCACGACGATAACGTCTCCCAGTCCCGAACTGACGCCAATCTGCAGCACGCCGGCGGTGATCTGGTTGAAATCAGATTGCAACAGACTGAACGCGTTCGACACGAAATCGCCGAGCGCGATGGTGTCCGCGGGATTGTCCGTGGCCAGGTCGACGCGGCCTCCGCCGGCGTTCACCGCGGCGCCAAGGTGCATGCGATTGCCGAACAGATTGATGTCTCGCGCACCGGAAAAGATCGGCAGATTCACCGACAGCGTCGAACCGACGGCCGTGATCTTCACCTGTCCGCCGCTGGTCGAAGCGGTCGCCGTGTTGACGCCTGTGTCGTCGCCGACGGCGCCGATCGTCAGATCGCCATGATTGACGAACGTGAACGGCTGGTCGTGCGTCGCGCCGGCCAGCGTCGAAACGGCCCCATCCAGCAAGGCAACGCCGCCCAAGCCTTGCACGTCGAGATTCGCCACGGTCAACGGGGTCTGATTTCCGCCGTTGATTTGCCCGCCGCTCAACAGCAACAGCGTGTTCCAGCCGGCCGGCGCAGCGATTGCGGCGGTGATTTTGATCTCGCCCGCATGCGCCGCGTCGCCAATTCGCAATTGGGCGGCCGTAATGTAATTAAAGTCCGTTTGCGACAACCCCAGCGCGCCGCTGCTGGGGTTCGTACCGAGGTCGATATTCACCGTGCCGGTCGCCTGCTCGAGCGTCACGACGGCATGACCGGCATCGACGGCCCCGCCGAGCGCCATGCGATCGGCGACGAGCGTGATATCGCCGTCCTTGCTGCTCAGGTTGGCGGAATTGATCGCCAGCGCGCCGCCGCCGAAGGCGGCCAGGTTGATCTTGCCGCCGGGCGCTGAGTTAAAGCCGGAGACGGAAACGTCGCCCGACTGGTTCACGACCTGGATATCGCCGCTGGCGGAATTGAACACGCCCAAATGGGCGGTCGAGACTTCGAGGGGGGCCGCCGCCGCGTCGATGCCGGTTGCGGTCACGCCAATGCCCTTTGCCGCCTCTAGGTAGAGCGTCGCCGCGGTTACGTTATTCGCAACGGCGGGCGAGTCGTTCGCGTCGAGAATGGCGCCCTGGTTGCTGGCGAGCGTCACAAGGGCGCCGGGCGCGTTGATGGAATTGACGCGGAGGTCGCCATTTGTGACCAGCAGGGCATAATCGGTCGCTTCAATGGTTCCTAAGGCATCGATCCAAGCGTCGCCGTCCGTATCGTCGGCGCCCGAGTACAAATTCACGCCCGGCGCATTGATCACGCTGCCTGCGGCCGCGAGGATCTGGTCGGCGGCCGTAAGAGTGATCTTTGAACCGGCGCCCAGGTTAACCTGCCCATTGACGATCACGTTGTTCTCGGGCTGATTGCCGCTTTCACTAGCCGATTCGCTGGCGGTAACCTGGAGCGTGTTGCCGCTGTAAACGCTGGCGGCAAAGGTAATCGGTCCGGCGGCGGATAGGCTGGTCGTGGCGTCGGTATCAGGATTGGCCCCGCCGGGCGTGCCGTCGACGGCGTCAATCGTCAGCGAGCCGGATGAGGCAATGTTCACGTCGCCCAGCCCATTGGAGAACGCCAGCTTCGCCGCATCGACGGTCAGGGCGCCGCCGGCGCCGATGCCGCTGCCGGCCTGCAGCGAGATGTTGGGCGCCGTCAAAGCCGTGCCCAGCGAGACGGCGTTCGTAATCGCGCCTAGCGTGCGCAGTGAGAGCGTGTCGTAGCCGGGATGATTGGCAATGGGAGCGTTTACTGTGATGCCGCCGCTTTGAATCGCGTTGCCGATCTGCACGACGCCTGCCGTGATCTGCGACAGCTCAGCGTCGGTCAGTCCCAGCAGCCCGCCGCTTGAGGCGCTCCCCAAGACAATGGCCGTGGCATTATTGTAGGGCTGAACGGTGACCCTGGCGGATCCGGCATTGACGGGCGCCGCCAGGCTGAGGCTGTCGGCGGTGAAGATTACATTTCCCGCCGCGCCGCCCGCGCCGCCGGTCGTTTGCACCGCGTGGGCCGCAAGGGCGCCGGCGGCTTGCGAAGCGGCGACCAGGTACAAATTGCCGCCGGCGGTATTGAGACCGGCCAGCGTCAAATTGGCGCCGGCGTCGAAGAACAACGAGCCGCCGGAGGTGCTCAGCGTGTCGCCCGGGTTGCTGAACGTGATGTCGCCGCCGCCGGCGTCGTCCGTGCTGAAGCTGACGATGGCCCCGGCCGCCGTCGGCAGCGTAAAGCCGCCGCCCAGGTCTCCGAAGGTAATGGCGTGAACCGCCTGGATGGAGATGCTCGTGGCCGAATCGATCTGCGCCAGCGCGCCGGTGCTGAGCGTGTCCAGTGCGGCCCCGCTGCCGGCGTCAGGCGTTGCGAACGACAGTTGCCCGTTGCTCGCCAGGAAGGCCTGATCAAGGCTGCCTGAACCCGCCGCCCCGGCGAAGATATTCACGTCGGCGCTCAGCATCGTCCGCTGCTCGAGGCTTTCCAGCCCTAATCGGCGGCGTGCGGGTCCGGCGCTGGCGCCCTGTCGGCGCGCAGATCGGGTGCGTCGAGTCTGTCGATCAAACCACATCAACATCGGCTAACCTTCGCGGAAGCAGTCGGCCCTCGCGCCGTCGGCGTTGGCCGAAGCAAAAGGGAGCTCGCTGCAGAGAAACGACGACGCTTGTAGCGGCTTCAGCCGCCACGGGGGCAAGCGTCATCGTGCAGAGGATTCTTGGACCCTGTCAGGGTCGTGGCGCCCCGCGTCACGAGCATACTCGCGGCACAGTCTCCACACAACTTAATCGCAACGGGTGTGACACCATTTTCGCAAGAAGCCGGTTTCCTTCAAAATGGCTGGATTCGACGTTCCCGCTACGACGCCTCAGCGGCGGAGCGCGAGAGATCTCAGTCCGCAACGGTCAATCTGGAGACGAGCGGGCTGTCGAAACGGCTGGCGGCGCCCGGGCCCGATGCTATTTCGAGGCCGGCTGCTCGTCGGCCGGCGGCAGATAGCCGATAGAGACGAGAAACTGGTCCGCTCGCTCGGTCGTCTTCCCCAGCCACGGCGGACGGTTGAAGAACGCGTGATCCTGCCCTTCGGCCGTGTAGAGCTCTGCATGCAGACCCAGCTCCTTGGCTCGCTTCATGAACTCTTCGGCCTGGGCGAGCAGCGGATCAGCGTCGCCGAACATCAACAGCGTCGGCGGAGTGTCCTTCGCCAGATGCAGCGTGGGAGAAATGGCTTTGCCCAAGACGGCATCGTTATCGAGGCGCTGCATCAACTTCGGCATGCCGTCAAACCGCAGCACGGGGTTGTACAACAGCAAGGCATTCGGCTTGGAAGAGACGGACAGGTCCTCTTCGGCGCCGTCCAGGCCCTGCGTCAGCGAGGTGCAGGCGGCAATGTGCCCGCCGGCCGAGCCGCCGGCGGAAACAATGCGATCCGGATCGACGCCCAACTCGGCGGCCTGTTGCCGCAGCCAGCGGACCGCGCTTTTAGCGTCTTCCACACACTCCTTCGGCGTAACGCCGTGCCGACTCTTCACGCGATAATCGGCCCGGGCCGCCACCATGCCGCGGCCTGCCAGGTGCTCGGCTTGGGTCTCAAACTGCGAAATCCTGCCGCCCGTCCAACCGCCGCCAAAGAAGAACACGATCGCCGGCCGCTTGTCGCTTGCCTTCCAGTCCGGCGGGTAGTGGACGACCATCTCCAGCTTGGCCTGCGGCGTTTGCTTGTACACAAACGTTTTGGTCGTCGAGCCGGCTGCGGGTTCATCCGCAGGCGATTGTTCCGGCGCAACCAGTATCAGCCCGGCCACCGCCACACAGGACCAACGGAAGGAAAGCACGTTCATGGGTTCAGCGTCTCTCACGTCAAAATAGCTTCAGT
>DASZUP010000936.1:0-19781 GCA_035547635.1 Pirellulales bacterium | reverse complement strand
CGATGCACGAGTCTCAAGCGTCGACTGAAAGCTCTGCTGCCGGCCCCGAACCGTTTCTCTGCTTCCAGCGGCGCAGTGTCGGCGACCTGCTGATCGGACCGGCCAAAGTCGGGGGAAGCGCTCAGCGCCGTCGTGGCGGCGGCGTCTTGCAACATGGGAGCTTTTTACTCCGGCGCTCCAGTGCGGCGCCGGAACTTCCGGGAATTGAGGATTTGCATCCCACAGATTTAACGGCGGAAGCCTGGCAGACGCTGCTAATAACCCGTCTGGAGCGGGAGCTGGCACTTGAGATCCAGCCGCGAGGTTTGAACGATCAGGAGCGCGAGGCGGCGGCGGCCTTGGCCCACGAGAAATATTCTCGGCGATCATGGACCCAACGGCGCTGAAGGCGACCCCCTCGATCGCTCAAAAGCAGGGGACGAAAGCAGCGAAATCCGTTGAGCCAGCGTAACTTCGACGCTTTGCGGAACACTAAGCAGTGCCGCTAGGCAGCGGGGTGTGTCGGCGGGGCGCCAGGCGATTGATTCTTCGGTCGAATTCGCGGAAAAACGAGTGAGAGGGGTTGCATTTTGCATTAAATCTGACAAGATAGCGAAGTTGGAACCGAGAGCAGGCGTTAACTGCGTTCGCAGTGCCAGTTTTTTCACGGCAACGCCAGGAATGAATCGCAGCGAATGCGAAAAACAAGGACGGCTGTGGGGGCGCGGAAAGCTGAATTATATAGATTGTTGTCAGGCTTTCCTCGGTTTTTAGCCGATCTGATCAAGGTGGGTAGTTTGATATATCGGGGCCGGTTTCAGTCTTAATTGGCATACGCGACGCCCCTTCTCCTAAAGGTGCATCTTTACCGCGCTGATAACTTGATTTCCGATTGTTTCCGTACCTTTCCGCGGAGCATCGTCGCGCAATGGAATTACGACTGAAAGTTTTGGTGGGCAAGAGTGCAGGTCAGGAAGTCCTTATTCCTGGCCCGAAGTTTTTCATCGGTCGAGCCGAGGACTGCCAACTCAGGCCGCGAAGCGATTTGATCAGTCGGCATCATTGTGCGCTGCTGATTGAAGAGAGCTTTGTTGCGGTCCGCGATTTCGGCAGCAAGAACGGCACGCTCGTCAATGGCGAGCGCGTGTCCGGCGAACGCGAACTGAAAGCGGGCGACAGGCTCACGGTCGGACCGTTGGAATTCGAAGTTTGCCTCGTTACGGCTACCGCCGCCAAAAAACGTCCTAAGGTTGAGAGCGTCAGAGAAGCTGCGGCGCGTACCGCCGAAGGTTCCGAGGACAACCTCGACGTCAGTCAGTGGCTGACTGACAAGGACAAGGATGGCGCTACCGAAACGCGCGTCATCAACGTCAATGAGACGAGCGAAATCGATCTCAAAGACGATCGCTTGGAAGATCAAGAGGCGCCCGCGTCTGCGAGCGACTCGGATCTCCCGGTCAAATCGGCCAGTACATCCCCCAAAACTCCGGGCAAACTGCCGCCAGCCGCAAAAGCGGCTGCGGGAGACAGCGGCGGTGCAGCAGCCGACGTGCTGAACAAGTTCTTCAAGCGCCGTTAATTGTTTCCGCTCGGCGCGTGTTCAATTCACGCGCCAAGCGAAGTTTACGATGTGCTGGCTCGAGCGCAGCACGGCAGAGGCTGGAGCGGCCCATGATGCCACGGTTATCAGCGCTCATAATTTCGGCGATTTGACAAGCTCGCCCTGTCCGCTCCGTTTACTGGTAGTCCGGCGCCCAATCTCCGTTGCGCTTGGCGGGGCATTTTGTGCTTGCTCAGGCCTGCATGTCGAGCTAGCTTCAGTCCTTGAACTAGCGGCGGCGGGCAAACCGGTTGTCCTGGAGCCGCTCCTCGCCGTTCTGGCAGAGCAGGAGTCTTTTCAAATGTCCAGCGCAGACGATGACGCAATTAAACGACGATACCGAGAGTTTCTCGACCTGATGCCGCTGACGGAAGCGATCGCCGGCCTGCCGGTCAACAACAGCTCGCGGAGCCTGACTCACGAACAAATGGAAGCTCGAGCACAAACCCTGGCCAATGCCTTCAAGCTGGCCAAGCAGACGGTTCGCGAAGCCATCAAGAGCTAGCACCAATCCCCCCCGCACGGGCGTGAGACCTGCGGCGGACGAAGCGGCCCTCCTCTCAACAGCGGGCAATCGCCCCAAGCTGCCCGTTTTTGTTGCCTTGACCCTGCTTTGCAAGCCGACTTATAGTTGTGGTAGCAAGGGGCGGAGATATGGGGATTATTTGTTCTTTTAGGCGGTCTTTCGAAACCACGAGGCGTCTCTTGAAAGCCACTCCTAAACAGCGTAAACAGGCGGCTATCCTTGGGTTAGGTCTCGACAGCGAGGACGGACATACGCGGCTGACGCGAGGCAAGAACTTTGTCCTTTACGGCGGCTCCGAAGAGACGCATGCCAGCATGCAGGAAACCGCCATCAAGGTAAACGAACAATTGGACCGCCGGGGCAAGCGGCTGGAAGACGTTTCTCCCCGAGAGCTGCTGGATATCTTTCGCGAAGCCGCGCCTTGATCGCACTTCCGCCGGTGCGCGGCGCAAACGGCTTGAGCCAGATGAAACCCGAGCCGCCTTCTCCGGGTAATCTCTTCAGTAGGCTGGATTGCCTGCCGCGAGGATGTGCAATTGGCCGAAGACGTGCGTGAGCTGGTCGGAAGAAGCCTGCGGGGAGATCAAACCGCAATGGCTGAGCTTGTCGACCGCTTTCGCGGGCAGGTCTTTGGCCTTTGTTATCGGATGCTTGGCCATCGCCAAGACGCCGAGGATATGACCCAAGAGGCGTTTGTCCGAGCCTTGCGAAGTCTGGGTAACTGGGACAGCCGTCGAGAGTTTATGCCTTGGCTATTGGCCATAGCGGGCAACCGCTGCCGCAGCCTGCAAGCGACGCGTCAGCGGCGTCCCAAGCTGACGGATGGAATAGAGAACCTGCCCGACGTCGCTCCCGAACGCCAAGAGGCTCGCAATCTTGCCGAAGAAGTCGAATTGGCGCTAGCAAGATTGCGTCTCGAATATCGACAGGCCTTCGTTTTGTTTCACGAACAGCAGCTAAGTTACGCCGAGATTGCCGAGACGCTGGACTGTCCAGTGGGCACGGTAAAGACGTGGGTCCGCCGGGCCCGGCGGGAACTGGCCGATGAGTTGCGGCGCCGAGGCGTCGTGCAGGAGTATCCGGATGCGCTGCGCAGAGTTTGAATCGCGTTTGAACGACGTCCTCGACGAGCGGCTCTGGCTCGATTCCGATCCGACGCTGACGGCGCATGTCCAGCATTGCCGAGTGTGTCGCGAGTTGGCGGCTTCCTACGAAGCGATGATCCTCGGCTTGGAGCAATCCAAAGTTCCGGCCCCGTCGCCGGCAATCGCGGCCGGCGTTCTGGCGGCATTACCCGGTTCGTGTACCGGCTGGGATGCACCAGATGTGATCCGCGGCCCGTTCCGCGCATCGCCGCAGGCGCCCGCGGCGCGCCGACGTCTGCCGGGTCGCCGCAGCACGCTGCTCGCTTTAGCCGCGGCGGCGGCGGTTGGCGCCATCGCAGTATTCTGGAACACAGTCGCCCCGGACTTCCGCGGCCCCAGCGATCAGGCGAATCCGATTGCAGCGCGGTCGAACGATTCTCCCGCAACGGCGAACGTTGCCGTAGCGACCTCACGGGAAGAGGACCTGGCGGCCGGCGCGGACCTCAGCCTGCCGAACGCCATGGCGTTTTTTCCCGGAGGCGCCAGTCCAACTCCTTCGACCAGCGGCGGCGCTGCAAAGACCTCCAGTTGGATGCACGACGTCTCAGACGGTTTGAAGCCGGTCACCAGTACGACGGCCAGCGCCGTCACTTCTTTCTTTGAGTTGCTGGCCGGCAATGACGAGGGTTCTCGTTCATGACGCATTCGCAGTCAGGCCGGCGCCGCAGCGTCATTGCCGTCGGCTTGCTGTTGGCGCTGTTCGGCGCCAGCCATCCGGGAATCCAGGCCGCCGAAACGGCCGAACCGTCCGGCGGCATCTCCGCGTTGGCAAGTCTTACGCCGGCCGATGCCGGGCTGGCGCTGGAAATCGACCAACTAGGCGACTACGCCGCGCGCTTCATGGGCGGGCCGCTTTTTCAACGGCTGGCAGGTTTTCCGCCGTTGGCCCGCTGGGTGGGTCAAAACGGAACTCGCCTGGCGCGATTCCGCGGCGAGTTTCAACGGCGGTTCAACGCTGCTCCGGAAAAGGCCTGGTCGGGAATCTTCGGAGGTCGGGCTCTGTTTGCGGTCTGGCCGCCCGCCCCTGATAGTCAGAACGGCCCCGCCTTGTTACTGGTCGAAGCGCGGGATCGCGAGCTGCTTGAAGCTGCGGTAGAGCGCATTGTCGCCTTACAGCGGGACTCGGCCGGCTCCCAGAAGAGCTTTTCGTTGTCGACGGGCGGACAAGAATACACGGTGCATGTCGTCGGCTCGCAGGAAAAACGCGAACAGTTGTTCCTGGCCACCGTAGGCACGCTGGGAATCGCCGCCAATCGCGAAGAGCTGATTCGGCGCGTGCTCGCGTTGCATGCCAGCGAGTCGCATCAGGAAGATGCTCCGCGTTGTCTCGCCGAGCTGCCGGGTTATCTTGCGGCTAATCTGCGCGTATCGCCCGAGGCCGCCGTGCGGTTGTTTATCAATCCCCGACCGTGGGACCAGGGCCTGTGGGCCGACTGGAAGCGAAAGCCGGCCGAGTCCCACGACGCCCACGTGCAAAAGGCGGTCATCGACACCTGGTGCGCCACCGATTACGTGATCGCAGGACTGCAACTGGACGGGGCTCGCGCTACGCTGGAAACGTACGCGGCCTGGAAGGCGGAAGCTTTGCCGCAAGCGGTTCGCGATGCCGCCGAAAGCTTCGGCGGCACGGCGGAATTTGCTGCGAAGATCCCCCAGGACGCGCTGGCTGCCGTCGCCGGGCGAGTCGACCTGGGGCGCCTGGTCTGGCGGTTCGGCTTGCCGGCGGCCCGAGCGGCCGCTTCGTCCAATAACGAGTCGGGCTTGTCGCCCTGGCAGCCTGATTGGCTGCTCCCCGCCGCGCTGGCGCAGGGGATCGGCCCCAACTTTGGCGCCTGCCTGGCGCCCTGCACGCCGGACGGGAGCGCGGCGGACGGCGCTTTGCAGTTGCCGCTGCAGTGGACGGCGGCGCTCGCCACCGGTCCGCTCGAGCCCGGCGACCGGCGGCCGCCGCTGGCGGAACTCGCCGAACCGGTGCTGCATAGCGCCTTGACGGCCGCACAGGCGGCGAGCGATTCCAACGCTGCGTTTGCCGTGAAGTCGTTAAAACTCGGCGACACGCGCATGACTTCGGTCGTCGGGCTGCCCCTTGTGGCCGACCGTCGGTTCACGTTCGCGTACGCCGTAGAAAACGGGCGTTTCTGGTTGGGAAGCTCGCCTCTCGCCATCCGACGTTCGCTCGATTTGGCCGTAGAAGATTCCCTCGCCAGTCCGAGGCAGTTGCAGACGCTCAAGCAGCCCAGTCAATTGCTCTATCTCAACCTGCGCGGTCTGCGCGAGACGCTGCGCGCTTATCCAGCCGTCGTCGAGTTTCTGGCTGCCGCCAAAGGGCTCGATCGCGGAGTCGCGCAGCGCCGTTTTCAAGAGGCGCTGGCGCTGGGCGAACTGGCCGACGTCGCCGTCTTGGCCTTCCGCCTGGACGAGTCTGGTCCCGCCTTCTCGCTCAGTATTTCCGCCGAAGTCCCTGCATCGCCCTCGATGGAGGCGCCCGACGCTAGATAAGGCAATCGGGCGGCGTCGTTCAAGGCCGCATCAGAACTCGAAGGCGGCATCGGGAGCGAGGATGTTTGCCCCAGGGGGCAAGCACGACTGCAAATCCTGCTCGGGCACGGCCGCCACGCGAAAGCGGCAACAGTCCCCCCGTCTCCAGGGGCGAAACGTGGCCCCGCCAGCAACAGCGAGAAAAAAATCGACCCGCAACGGCTCGGCGTCCGTATAGGGGGCGTGTCAAGCGTGCAGGCGCCACGGTGCGCGGGGCGGCGGGGAAAGAAACGGATTCTGGCGAAAAACTGTTGTTCCCTTGCCGGCCGACGCCTTCAATAATGGGTGCGTGTTCGAGACGTCCGCGACGCGGAGGAATTCGCCTGCGCCGTAACGGGCCGTCTTGGCTTTCAGGATCGTTTCGACGAGGAAAGGGATTTGGCATGTTGAAGTCTTGGCTGAACGGATGCTGTCTGGGAGTCGCCTTGTTGGCCTGGGGCTCGGTTCAAGCACAAGAACCGTTGCCAGTGCCGCGCCGGACTCCCCCGCCGCAGCGCACCCAACGCATCGATCGACTTCGTCAGTTGGGCGGCCAACTCGTCGAATCATTCTCCGGCGACGCGCAACTGGCCGCCAAGCCGGTTGACGTACCAAGGCTGAATCAATCGCTGATGGCGCTGCTGGAACCGCTGCTGGGCCAGGAACGGGCCATCGAGTCGCTGCACATCGGCTTTGACCCCTCTGTCACGAATTTTGCCCGCGATACCGTCAAGCTGCAGGCCGACGCGCGGCTGAGACGTACGGGCTGGTCGTCTAATCCGACTCAAGTGAATATCGGGGCGACCGTGCGAATGGTGCGCAATCCAAGCGGCGTGCAGCAGGCGCTGATCGTGGGCGAACTGCACCTGGCGACCGACGTGATACCGCTGGCGAACCGAGCCATTGCGCGGATAATCAGCCGTCCCGCGCCCACGCCGCCTTCCGTCGGCGGCGAGCCGCGAACCGTCGAGGAAGATTTCCAAGCTCGCTTGCGCGAAAAGCTGGAGCACACTCCGCCGCTGGCGTCGATGGACGACCTGGTCGATCTGGCAGTGTGCATCTCCGGTTTCCAGCTGACCGCCGTCAACGATCACATCGAACGTCTGAAGAGTCAGGTAAATGCGGCCCGCAACGAGCAGGAGCGGGCGACCGCTCAAGCCGACCTGGTCCAGCTTCGGTTGCAGCGAGACAAGATGTTTGACGTGCATCCCCACGTAGACCACGACGAACACGGCCGCGCTACGACCTTGATCTACGCCATGCACAATTCCAGCATTCCGGAAAGCGGCCGAGTCAATCAGTTCGAGCTGACGATTCGCGAGCGGGAGATCCACCTGGTCGCCGACGGCGTGCTGCTGCAAGGCGTCGAGTTCTACGCCCTGTTCAAGCCCTTGCTGATGAACACGCTCGAACGTCTACAGAGCCGCGATCCGGAAACCGTCCGTATGGGCCGCAGCTTGATTGGCGATGCGCTCTCGCGATTTCGCCCGCTGTTATTCGGCGAGGCGCCTCCGCCCGACAACGAACCGCTGCCCGGACCGGCGGTCCCTCAAGGTCCTACGCCGCGTTAGAACCAGTTTCGCTGAGTTGCCCCCCCTCGCGCTGCTTGCCGAAGGGCTCGTTCGCCTCGCCGATGCCTTAGCGAGAGGCGTCGTTGACGGCGACTGCCAGATTGCGATGCAACCGAGAGCTTCGCTCCGCGGCGGCAACATCCCACCGACCGGCGCCATCCGGAAACGCCGTCCCGTCGGCCCCTGCCGGCGCACTCTCTGCGGATGTTCTGTCTTCTTCAGCAGCCCCGGTCGTGGCTGCGACAGCGCAATCCCTAATATCGGGTCCGCTTGCGGCGTGGTCCCTGAGCGACGCCAAAACCGCGCCTTGGCGACCGGAATAATTGCGGCAATGGCGCCAGGCTTACATTCCGGAGAGTTAAGCAAAATCGCCCATTTTACTGGAGCGTTGAATTTTAACATCGCCGCACACCGATTTCTGATCCCGGGCGCTCGGAATACCGCATCGCGGCCGGAGAACGACCGGCCGACTGTTTATTCAAGAGAAGGAGAACCGTCGGTGGCTAAGTCAAAAAAGGCAGAGGCGACAGTTAGCGTGGATCGCCGCGGTAAAACGAATGAACGTCGCAAGCAAGAAGACCGCCGCGTGTCGAGCCAACCGGTTGCCGTCGAACGCCGCAAGCTCGAACGCCGCGAGAAGGTCAGCCGCCGCCGACAAATTGATCCGACCACCTGCGAACGCGACTATACGGCCGACGAAGTTGAATTCATGAATGCCTTGGACGACTACAAACGCAGCAGCGGACGGATGTTTCCTACCTGCAGCGAGGTGCTGGAAGTCGTCCGCAAGCTGGGCTACGTGAAAGCGGGCGGTCCAACCCCTGAAACTCGCCCCGAGCACGCGCCTGAGGCTGAGTAATCGCCGGCAAGGCGTTTACCAAGCCGTAACTCCATCGCCACCAGAAACGGCGGGTTCCCCACCCGCCGTTTCTTTTTGGCGCTTCACTCAAGATTTCGCGAGCTTTTTGCTCAAGATTTCCAGCCGGTTTGCCGCAGCATTGGCCTTGCGTGTCGTTGCGGGGGCGGCTATCCTCCGCCCCGCTGTCCTGGCCTGCTCCATTTCACGTCGGCGCCGGGCTCCACCGCACGAGGTCGGGCAGCACAGGGCCGATCTGATCAGGAGGCACGCTCCTCGTGTTTGTTTACAGCACCATCTCGTCGCCATGCCGGCGCCTCCTTCTCGCGGCGTTCAGCCTGTTGCTGGCTATCTCTGTAAGCAGCGGCTGTTCGCTTTCGGCCCGCAACCAGAACGCCCAAGGAACGGCCCTCTACATGCAAGGGCAGTACCAGCCCGCCATGCAGCATTTTCAGGAAGCCATTGCCGCCGATCCGAGCAATCCCGACGGCTACTACAACCTGGCCGCAACGTATCAGCAGCGAGCCAAGCTGACCAAGAGCCAGGACGACCTGGATCAGGCCGAACACTATTACAACCAGTGCCTGGACCGCGACGTACACGGCACGCATCGCGATTGCTATCGGGGCCTGGCCGTGCTGTTGTGCGAAGAAGGCCGCTCGGAGGAGGCATTCCGATTGCTGGAGCGCTGGTCGGACCGCAACCCGGCCCTGGCGGCGCCCAAGATTGAGCTGGCCCGGCTGTCGGAAGAATTCGGCAAGCTGGACGTCGCCCAGCAGCAACTGCAGGACGCGCTGGTCATCGAACCGAAAAACCCTCGCGCGCTGGCGGCGCTTGGTCGATTGCGGGAGCGATCGGGCGATCCCCAGCAGGCGTTGGCCAACTACCAGCGGTCGCTCTGGCACGATCGCGCCCAGCCGGATGTGGCCGCGCGGATCAGCTCTCTGCAATCGGCCCTGAATCCCTCCACGTTGACGGCTCCGCAAAGCAATCCGCGAATGGTCAACGTCAATCCGGCCTCCACCCGGCAATAGGCCGGGAAAAACGGCTCCTTGACCGCGTCGGGCGGAAGGCCTATCTTGCCTGCTTTGGGGTTTCAGGTTCAAGGTTCCAAAGTTCAAGGTTGGGAACATTCGCTTCGTCAATCCCTGATCGCCTTGAATCTTAAGCCTCGACTCGCAAACCTTGAACCCGATCGTTTCCCATGCCTCGCGTAATTGTTCTCGATACGTTGGCCCACGAGGGCCTCGACCTGCTGGCCGCCGCCCCTGGCATTGAATACGAGGTCCGCACGGGCCTGAAAGGGGATGATCTGCGTGCCGCCCTCGCTGAATTCGACGGCGCCATCTTGCGCAGCGGCGTCAAAATCACGGCGGAATCCCTGGCCGGCAATCGCCGCCTGAAGGCCATCGTGCGAGCCGGCGTCGGCACGGACAATATTGACAAGGTGGCGGCCACCCGGCTGGGCATCGTGGTCATGAATACGCCGACGGGCAACACGCTCAGCACGGCGGAACATACCATTGCCATGATGATGGCCTTGTCGCGCAATATTGCACCGGCATATCAAAGCCTGATCGAAGGGCGCTGGGACCGCAGCCGCTACATGGGCGCGCAACTGGCCGACAAGACCATTGGCATCGTCGGTCTGGGCCGCATTGGCCAGGCCGTCGCCAGCCGCTGCAAGGCGCTGGAGATGCGCGTGCTCGGTTATGATCCGTTCCTGTCGCAGGAGCGAGCGCACGAACTGGGCGTGGAAATGGTCGCCACGGTCCACGAGATGCTGCCGCACGTCGACTATCTCACCGTACACACTCCGCTGACGCCCGAAACCCGCAATTTGATCAGCACCAATGAGATCGCCATGATGCGACCCGGCGTGCGGCTGATCAACTGCGCTCGCGGCGGCATCTACGATGAAGCGGCGATTCTCGAAGGACTGAAGAGCGGCAGCTTAGGAGGCGCGGCGCTCGACGTCTTCTCGTCCGAGCCGTGCACCAACAGCCCGCTGTTCGGCATGCCCAACGTACTCTGCACGCCGCACCTGGGCGCCAGCACCGAAGAGGCGCAAACGCAAGTGGCGGCCGAAGGCGCCGCGTTGCTGATTGATTTTCTCACCAACGGCGCCATTCGCCACGCCGTCAATGTGACCTCGCTTGATCCCAAGAAGCTGGCAGGGCTGCAAGATCACCTCGACGTGGCGTACCGCTTGGGACTGCTGCTCTCACAGTTCGATCGCACTCCCGCAAAGGCATGCCGGTTGACCTACCGAGGCGAGATTGCCGGCAAAGACACCAAGCTGCTCACCGCCACCGTGGCCGCCGGCCTGCTGCAGCACTCGCTGGAAGAAGACGTCAATTTCATCAACGCCGAAGTGCTGCTCCGCGAGCGCGGTATCGAACTGATCGAGCAATCCTCGAGCGATCATGGGGCCTTCAGCTCCGTCATTCAGGCGGAACTGGTCACGCAGGCGAAGACCTACAAAGCTGCGGCCGCGCTGTTCGGCCACGGCATGGCCCGGCTGGTGCAATTGGGAGAATATCGTCTCGATGCCTATCTGGACGGCATTCTCATGATCTTCACCCATCGCGACGTGCCGGGCATCGTGGGAAGAGTCGGTACGATCTTCGGCGCCCATCAAGTCAACATCGCTCAGATGGCCGTCGGAAGAGCCGGCGCCGCACCAGGAGGCGAGGCGGTCGGCGTTCTGAATCTGGATACGCAGCCGCCGGCCGAAGCCCTGTCCGAAGTGCTGGCCTGCCCCGATATTCTTTCGGCCATTGTCGTGCAATTGCCGCCCGCCGGTGAGTTGCCCCCCTGGCTGTCGAGTTGACCGCGAACGCGCCGGGCCGCAGGACCGTCATATTCGCTGCCGACTACAGACCGCGCCTAGATAATGGGTATTTCTTAACCGTTGTACTCGACCCAGCCGCCTGAATTTGCCGAACTTACTTGCGGGCAGCAATGCTGCTGGAGGCCGGAAAGGAAACCCGGCCCGACGCGGACTGGCGCCGCGTTCCAAAACGCATTTCTAGACATCCTAGCTGGACAAAGTGAAGATGGGCGACGCTCAATTGGTCGAACGAGTTTCTTCGGTTCTGGAACAAAACCCCCACGTGCCGCATCGCAACCTGCGATTTGAAGCCAGCGAAGGCCAGATCGTGCTCCGCGGCATTGTCCGTTCCTACTATCAGAAGCAAATGGCCCAAGAAGCCGTCGGAGGCATCGACGGCGTGCAGACGATTGAGAATCAGCTCGAGGTCAACTGGACCTGAGTCGCTACTCTCGCAGCTCGGCATAAGCGACGTTCTTGTCTCAGGGCAAGAGACAAGAGGGCCGTCCAAAGTGAAGCGTAAGCGAGGATCGCCCGACGGCGTTGCTCGCTTACGCTTTGCTCGTTTCAGAGAGGCCAGGCGCCGCGGCTTACGCCCGCTCAAACCGCCAGCGCGGTAAGCTGTGTTCTGTTGCTCGCCTCGGTGCGTCTTGATGCGCAGAACATGCCGGCAGCGTTATCGCGGCCTGGGTCGCCGATGGCCCAATAGCGCTTGATCGCGACTGCTGAAGTGCGGCAAGCGACCGTCCAGTCTGCAGTGGTGCAAGGCCTGCTGACTCGGCTCCGACAGGCCGCACAACCGCAATAGGCCGTTTTGCTTGCGGATCCTTCGCTCGAGCAGCAGCAGTTGCCCAATGAGCGTGCTGTCAAGCAACTCAAGCTGCTCGCAATCCAGCAATAGCCGGTAAGTGAAGTGCTGTCCTAACAGGCACCAAAGGGTATCGGCCAAGGCCGATTTCTCGTCAACGCACTCGGTTGCCCCGCCCAATTTGACAAGCAGCCAATCAGGCCCTCGTTCCACGTCAAGCAGTAAACTTTGCGCTGCTTGCTCCATGAGAGTCGCTCCTTCAACGCACAAACCAATGCCGGAGAACGCTGGCCGTCTAATCCGTCCGACTATGCCCGTCATCATAACGCTTGCAGGCAGTCCTGCAAGTTTTTTCCGCTTTTTTTCGGGGCTTGGGGGCCCCCTTGATGCCTGGGGGGAAAAGGGGATACTAGCAAGCGCTCAATGACGTTAGCTACTACTCGTTCACGAAAACATAACCGGAGGAACCTCGCCATGTCTCGACCTGGAGCCGTCACGTTCAAGGGCAAACCGATGACCCTGGCCGGCAACGCCGTAACCGTCGGACAGCAAGCGCCTGCGTTCAAGGCCCACACGTTTGCCGATGGCCAGATGCAGGAAGTCACGCCCGAAACCCTCAAGGGCAAGCCGACGATCATCAGCGTCGTGCCGTCGCTGGATACTCCGGTCTGCCAGAAGCAAACCAAGAACTTCAACCAGCAACTGGCCGCGTATGGCGACAAGATCAACGCCATCACCATCAGCCTTGACCTGCCGTTTGCCATGAACCGCTTCTGCGGGACCGAAGGCATCACCAACCTCAAGAGCGTGAGCGACTACCAGGATCGCAGCTTCGGTGAGAACTGGGGCATGCTGATCGACGAACTGAAGATCCTGGCCCGCGGCACGTTCGTGCTCGATGCCGACGGCAAAGTCGTCTATGCCGAGCAGGTCAAGGAAGTGGCTGAAGAGCCCAACTACGACGCCGCACTGGCCGCACTGAAGGGCCTGATCTAAAACAGTCGCCCTTGCGAGCCTTCTTCGTCCGGGTCAAAGCCCAGGTGTTCATAAGCCGCGGCGGTCGCTTTACGGCCCCGCGGCGTGCGAACCACCAGGTTTGTGCGGAGCAGATAGGGCTCGACCTCGTCGACGAGCGTGTCGGGCGCCGTATTCATCGTGTGGGCCACGGCTTCCACGCCGACCGGCCCGCCGTGAAATACCCGGATGATGGTCTCCAGGTATTTGCGATCCTGGCCGTCGAGTCCCGCGGATCGATGCCTTGCATGTCGAGCGCCGCCCGGGCGACGGCCACCGTGATCGCTCCGTTCGCCCGGGCCGTAGCGTAGTCGCGCACCCAGCGCAACCGGTTGTTGGCCAGTCGCGGCGTGCCGCGGCTGCGCGAGGCGATTTCGGTCGAGGCCGAAGCGTCGATCTCGGCATTCAGCTTGGCGGCATTGCGGCGCACGATCTCGGCCAATTCCTCGACCGTGTAGAAATCGAGATGCTCTCGCATGACGAAACGATCGCGCAGCGGCGCCGACAGCAGCCCGGTGCGCGTGGTGGCGCCGATCAGCGTGAACGGGCGCAGCGTCATGTTGATCGTGCGGGCGTTCACGCCTTCGCCCAGCGCAATGTCGATGCGAAAATCCTCCATCGCCGGGTAAAGGAACTCTTCCACCGCTTTCGGCATGCGGTGAATCTCGTCGATGAACAGCACCGAGCCTTCTTCGGCATTGGTCAGGTACGGGATCAGATCTTTGGGTGCATCGAGTGCGGCGCCGCTGGCAATCTGCAGCGTGACGCCCATCTCTCGCGGGATCACCGTGGCGAAGGTCGTCTTGCCCAACCCAGGCGGGCCGTCAAACAAGATATGCCCCAGCGTTTCGCTGCGTTTCTGCGCCGCGTGCAGCGCAATCTCAAGCCGCTCAAAGACGTCGCGCTGCCCGACCATATCACGCATCCGCTGCGGACGCAGATCCCGCTCGTTATCCGCTTGGACCTCGGCGCCGAAGCCCAAGTCTTCGGACTCTTCCTCGTCTCCGGAATTGGTGAAAATCGGTTCGCGAACCAAGGGACCTCCGCAAGGCAAGCTTTCGCCTGCCAGTAAACGTACCGGAACTCATAAGAGTTCCGTGCACACGCCGCAGATCACGGAATTGTCGCCAATTCCGCTACCCGAGTGTAGCGGAACTCGTGAGAGTTCCGAGACCCTGCCGCCGAGCTCGGAATGGTCACGCATTCCGCGACTCAATGGCGGGGTGAACGTGCGTTAACTAAGGCCCTCAATATACCAAAAGCGCCCGTCCGTTTGTTAGAGCGACCAACCGAATCGCCAAGCCTTTTACCTTTTCATTTGGGGCGGGGGCGCCTGCGTGGCAAATCGCAGCGCGGTCCAAACCGAACTCGCTCTGGGGATTCGCCAAGGCTCAGCCCCAGCCACCCGAACCGATGACAGGCGTTTACGTATCGAACGCGCCTGGCCCGAATCGCGCCGAGCCGGCCCCGTCCGGCGTACCAGTGAGGGCTTTAGCCGCCTTGCCGCTGCTGATAGACGGCCTGCAGCAGGCTTTCGACGTCGGAGTACTTTTTCTTGGCTTTTAGCACTGCATCGAGCAACCGTCGGGCGTCGCTTTCCGAGTGCCCGAGCGAGCGCAGCACCTCGAACGTTTCGTCCACCACGCTGCGTTCCACCTCGGCGGCCGGCGGCTGTTCGCGGGCAATCAGCAAGGCGAACTTCGGCACCTTGCGGCGCAGCTTGGCGATGATCCGCTCGGCCAAGGCGGCGCCCACTCCTGGCAGGCTGGAGAGCAGCTTGGCGTCCTGCTCCTCGATGGCAATGGCCACCTCGGGCACCGGCCGGACCATGGCCCGCAAGGCTTTTTTCACGCCCACGCCGTCGACCGAGCAGATCAGCTCGAAAAACTCACGCTCGATCTCGCTCAAAAAGCCGATCAACCGCGGCGTGAGCCGCCCCTGGGCCGGGTTGCCTTCCAGGTAATCGATCGTATGCAAACTGACCGCCTGCCCGATCTTCTGCTGCAACTGCCGTCGCGTGAATTCGGGAATCCGGACTTCATATTCGAAGGCCTCGACGCCCAACGTGGCATGATCATCGCCCAGAGACAGCAGCTTGCCGGTGATCTTGGTGATCAAAGAAATCGGTCCTTCGCAAATGAATCAGGCCCGCTTGCGCCGCGCCAGAGCCGCCCACTCGGGTTGCCGGTAATAATGACACAACGCAATCGCCAGCGCATCGGCGACGTCGGGCGGTTCGGGCAACTGCCCCAACCGCAGTTCCTGCTGCACGGCTCGCTGCACCTGCGCTTTGCCGGCCCGGCCGTTGTTGGTCAGGATCTTCTTGACCTGGGTTGCGCTGTACGAAGCCACGGGAATACCGGCTTGCTCGGCAGCCAGGCAGATCACGCCGCGAGCGTGCCCCATCAAAATCGCGGTCCGCGGGCGTTGATAATGCGAATAGAGTTGCTCCAGCGAAACCACGGTCGGCTGGAAGTTGGCGATCACGTCGGCCACGCCGGCGAAGATCTCCGCCACTCTCGAAGCGAGCGACGTCTTTGCCTTTCCGCGCACCACCCCCGCCTCGCACAGTCTCGGGCCCCCGGCGGCCACCTCCAGCACTCCATAGCCGGTGATGTTCAACCCCGGATCGATGCCGACCACCCGCACCGCTCGGCGCGAAGAACCGGAAGCGCCCTGAGCCAACCCATCGTCAACGGCTCCGCCTGTCGGCAATCCCATCGCTCGACACTCCGAGTCCTGCGTTTCCTACCGCTTGCCACAGATTATTCATCAGCCCATACCAACCCGTCGCGTAAGCGAGGTGGAGAAATGGCTTCCCCTCGCTGACGCTTCGGGTTAGTGTCGAGCTCGTTGTCAGACTCTTTGGGCTGATGAATCATCCAGGCTAACTTTTCGCGTTTCCTGCCGCTCCGTACTCCGAGCTTCACTGCCTGGTCCACTCGGTGCCGGAAGGACGATCTTCCAGCGTAATGCCGATCTCTCCCAGCCGATCGCGGATCTTGTCGGCCATGGCAAAGTTCTTGCTCTTGCGGGCGTCGGCCCGCATCTCAATCACCAAAGCCATCAGTTGATTGACCAGCTCGTCTCCGCCGGACGCGGCCGTTTCGACGGGTTTAAGGAACAGCCCGATCGTGCCGGCCAACTCCCGCATGATGGAAGCGCCTAGCTTGAACGTCGCCCGCTTTTCGGCATCGCTCTTGCCGGCCGCTTCCAAAGCCGAATCATCCGCAAACTTGTTGAGCGCACGGACCAGTTCAAACAGCACGCCAATGCCGCCGCCCGTGTTGAAATCGTCGTCCATCGCTTCCAGGAACTGCTCTCGCAGCTCATGGAACTGCCGCTGCATGGCATTCTCGCCCGGCTCAAATGCTCCTTGCTCGCGGGTAGTGGCGGCGGCGACCTGGTAGTAGCTTTCACCGGCGATGCGTTCGTACCGCTTGAAGAAGCGATAGAATGTATCGAGCCCCTTCTCGACTTCTTCAATGCGTTCCTCGCTGAAGTCGATTGGACGGCGATAATGGGTGGACAGCAGGAAGAAGCGGATCGTCTCGCCGGCGTATTTTTCCAGCAGTTCGCGGAACGGGCTGGCGCCTTTGGACTTGCCCATCTTGCCGGCTTCTTGAGCAGCCTGGTCGCCGGCAGCCAGATCGCGGGTGTTGCGGCCGCCGACCTTGCCGACTTCGTTAGAGGCCTGCATCAGCCCGTTGTGCAGCCAGTATTTGGCTTGCGGTTTGCCGTGGCAGCATTCGCTCTGGGCGATTTCGTTCTCATGGTGCGGAAAGACCAGGTCCAACCCGCCGCCGTGAATATCGAACGTTTCGCCCAGCAGACGATGGCTCATCGCCGAGCATTCAATGTGCCAGCCCGGCCGGCCTTTGCCCCAGGGGCTGTCCCAAGAGGGCTCGCCCGGCTTGGCGCTTTTCCACAAGGCAAAATCGGCCGCGGAGCGTTTCCGCTCGGCCGTGCCGCCCCCTTCGCCTTGCAGCGCCGCCACGTCGCGATGGCTGAGCTTGCCGTATTCCGGATCGCGATCGACCTGGAAGTAGACGTCTCCTTCGGATTCGTAGGCGAAGCCGCGGTCAATCAACTGCCGGCAGAAGTCGATGATGGCGCCGATGTGGTCGGTCGCCTTCGGGAAATGGTCGATCGTATCGATGCCCATCGCCGCAAGGTTGCGGTGGTAGTCGGCGGTCATCTCCTCGGCCAAGGCCGACATCGGCATGCCGCGCTTCTGCGATTCGGCAATCAGCTTGTCGTCGACGTCGGTGATGTTCACCACCAGCGTGACCTGGTAGCCGCAGTAAACCAGGTAGCGCTTGATAGCGTCGAAGATCACCGGGCCGACCATGTGACCGATGTGGCTCGGCTTGTAAACCGTCGGGCCGCAAAGATAAATGCCCGCCCTGCCGGGCGAGACAGGCTCAAACGGTTCTTTCGTTTTCGAGAGCGTGTTGTAAACGCGGATCGGCATAGATAATGATGCGGGCTGCGATGCTTGAGGACGTTGGTTTATCGTTTCGGCGGGCAAGACGGCGACTCCCTTCGCTGTGCATCGACCGAGAAGCCCATCCGGCATTTGCCCGGCAAGCGGCCGGGGAAGTAACGCCGTTGAGGCTATTCTGCGGTCGTTTTTTTACACTTCAATCTTCGGCGATTTCCAACAGAACCACCACTTCGGCCATGATGGCTTCCTGGCGCCCGACGGGTCCGACTCGCTCGCCGGTTTTGGCTTTGAATCCCACCCGATCGACGCTGATTTCCAACAATTCGGCCATTCGCTCGCGGATCGCCCCTTTGTAGGCCGAGAGCTTGGGCCGCTCGGCGAATACGATCGAATCAAGATTCGCCACGCGGAACCCGGCCGCACGGACTTTCTCCAACGCCAGCCGCAACATCTCGGCAGAGTTCCGTCCCTGGTTGGCCGGATCGGTATCCGGGAACAACTCGCCGATATCTCCCAGGGCCGCGGCGCCCAACAGCGCGTCGGTCACGGCGTGCAGCAAGACGTCGGCGTCGCTGTGGCCGAGCAGGCCCTGCTCGTGCGGAACTTGCACGCCCCCCAGCAGCAACGGCCTGCCGGGCGCTAACCGGTGGGTGTCGTGGCCGATGCCAACTCGTGCGGCTCGCGTTGCTAGGTCTCCTGTTACGTCTGGCGGCGAACAACGGCGAAAGTTTTTCCCTAAGGTGAATCAGGAGGCGGATTATAGCGAAATCGGGCTTTGTCCACAACGACGCACGGCCGCAGCCAGTTGCCGGACGGCGCGGCGCCCATCGTCGGTTCCGTTTCCTTGACGGTGGCGCGCGGCGAGCGCAGCGGACGCGGCCGCCGCTGGTAACGTCCGTTCGCCAGCCAACCAGCCTCGCCCCCTCCTCCCCCTCTCCCTCTGAGGAGGCCGGAGAGGGCGCCCTGCCTCAACGCGTCCTATCACCCACCGCACGACAATCGAAGTAGCTCTGTATGCCGGAATTCCCAGCCTGACATCCAATCGCACCGCCCCAAGCCGTCTGCACGCGAATCCATCTAATTGCGATGCGTTTTATCGGCAATTGTTTAATACGTTTGATGCGGTCAGCCATCGCGCCCGCGTTTGCCCGTCGTGGCGTTTGAGAAGCCCGCGCATGTTCGATTCACGTTTGCGACCGCTGACGGTTCTCTCAGAACGCGCCTTCCTGAAGCCGTTTGGGCGTTCCTCTTATCCCGAAATCGCCCTCCAGCGATCATGCAGTTTCGTCACGGGATGCGCCGGACCCCAGGACGTTATGGATGTCAAGATCTCGGGGGATTTGGCCTCAAAAAGGCATGGCGATGGGAAAAGGCGTCGTGCAGCCAGGAGCCTTAATTGCCTGGGCTCACTCTTCCGGCTTGGGCCTCCAATAGTTGGCAAAGTACGCAGAGAAAATCTGATCTTCTTGTTCCCAGCGGTCTATTCCGTGCCGCGAAAGTGCACCAATCCAGTCATCCCGCAACCAACTTCGGAAACGCCGCATGGATTCGCCATCACCCTTCGACGTACTTTCAAATACCTCAGCCGCCCAGCGTGGATCGACGTGAATCGCCGCGGCGATAATCGTGCCCGCCTCGCTACCGGCGTGTGTGCATACTCCGCGAGCATGTCGCTCGTCAACGTTCGCCGAACCGCATCGGGCAAGTTCAGGCAGCCGCGCAATGAGGGGGTCAAGCAGCGACCGGGCGACGCGGCGATCGTATCGGCTGAGCATCATGGTGAGCTCAATGTCGATTTGCGCATCCTGATCGTCGAGTTGATCGTGGCGCGGGCGAGCCGGCCGCAGCGCCAATGATCGCCAGAAGCATTCACGACCTAACTGCGGATCGATCCGCTCTGCAATCGGCAGCAGCCAAGCAGCCGTGAGGGGCGCTGCCAAACCTGCATATCCAAACGGCTCGAACTCATTGTCGACCACGGGATGTGGAAGCGCTTCACGAACGATGGACTCCAGTAACTTTCGCGCGCCAGCCGCATCGCTTTCGGCCAGGCGGAAAGCGATGGCGCCAAGCGCACGTACCCGCAACGGCCACTCGTCCGTGTTGCGCGCGATTCGCTCGGCGCGTGGCCGGTCGATGCTCGCCAGGCGGTAACATACATCCGCCAATTGAACGCCGCGCTCCCCGCCATGAATTCGCCAGGCGCGTCGTCCTCGATTCGTCGTCCGCTTCCACGCCTCTTCTGCCGCGGCGGCGTGCTCCGGTAACAATTTCACCGCCAGATCGCCGCCGAAGTCCACGAAGACGCCATCGTGTTTGATTTTTTCGAGCCAGCCCATGGCACGAACCGGCTCGCGTTTGGCTTGGTAAAGGGCCAGCAGGCCGAAGGCCCATTGCGATTTGCCGTCCCAGGCAGTGAGTTGCTCTGCGATCTTTTCCGCCTCCGACATGAGCTCGGTCGCTCGCTGTTTGTCGCCGAAATCAA
>DASZUP010000935.1:0-9585 GCA_035547635.1 Pirellulales bacterium | reverse complement strand
TCGGCCGGCAGGCCAAGTTCCGCGCGCAATGCCGCGTCGGGCTCCAGCGGCCGGAACCGCTCGACGTCGACGCCGTTGGGAATGATCTGCACCTTGGCCGCAGGACAGCCTTCGCACTCGGCCAGGTACTCGGCATGCGGGCCGGCCACGGCGATGAAGGCGTCAGTCAGCGGCTCGAGTTGACGGTTCAACCACTCGACATGGTCGGGCAGGCCGGTCGAGTGCAGCGCCGAGGCGATGACCGGCACGCCGGCGCGCCAGGCGGCCAGGCGCCCCCAGAACATTTTGTCGCCGCCGGTGCCCACGGTAATCACCGCGTCGATCCGCCGCTCGCGCAGCAACCGCGTCAGCCGCGGCAGCACGCGAAGATCGTACTTGCCGCTCAGCAGGCCCGCAAAGGCGGGGATCTCCTGGGCCAGCGTTTCGCCGAGCGGTCCGAAGTATTTCAGGCAGCACAATTCGGGCAGGTAATGCGAGCGGTCGAGCCGGCGAATGAGATTGACCAGCAGCGTTTCGGCGCCACCGACCGGCATGCAGGTAATGACGAACATGATCCGCAACGGGCCGCGGTCGGCGGGCAGTTGGAGCGGCGGCCTTCGCTTGCGCGGAATGAGTTTCTGAAGGTTCATATAACAACCTAGCTTGCTGACCAGCCGATCGAGAAACGGCACGTGAAAAAGCCCCCGGTAGGCCATGGCGAGCGCCTGCTGCTTTTCCTCGCGGCTCAGCAGCAGCGGCGTGACGGCCGCCAGCAACGCGACCAGCGCAATCACGGCAAAGGCTCCGAGCGTTCCCAGGCCCAGCGCCAGCGGCAGCAGCGTGAGCAGCCAGACGCCTCGGTCAGGCCGCAGGCCGACCAGCGCGGCCGCCGCGTAGGTGGCCAGCAGCAAGCAGGCGTTGGCGCTGGCCGTGGCCAGCGCGGCGCCGAGCAGGCCGTAGCGCGGCAGCAGCCAGAGATTCAACGCGATATTGATGACCAGCGCCACGAACATGGCCACGGTGGCCAGCCTCGGCTTTTCGGCGCACCATAAGTAGTTGGCGGCCACGATTGCCAGCGCGCCCCAGGTACACGAAGCCAGCGTCCAAGGCAGCACGGCCAGTCCGCCGGCGTATCTGCCTTCCAGCGCCACGCCGAACAGCCAGGGCGAAATGAACAACACCGCCAGCGCCGAGGCGGCCGTGGCGAACGTGAAGCCTTTGAGCAGCAGGTTCAACCGCCGCACCACGGTTTCTCGCCGGCCGGCCTCCCAGTCGTGGCTGAGATGCGGAGTGATCAGCGCGGCCAGCATTTCGGCCACGCCGAGGAACAACAGCGGCATGATGCGAGCGCTATGGTACTGACCAACCAGCGCCAAGGCTTCGATTTCCGGCAAGCCGCTATGGTGAACCAGCATGTAGCGGTCGGTCAGGCCGAATAAGTTGGCCAGCCAGTTGGTGATCCAGATCCAGACGGCAAACGGCGCCAGCTTGCGCCAGAATTGGCTCTGGGGCTCGCCGGCGGCCTCGTCCGGCAGGTTCCGCCACACGCCTCGCAGCCGAACGGCGCCATAGGCCGCGGACAGTAAGCTGGCCGCGCCAAAGGCGGCAATCACGCTGGCTGCGGTGGCGCGCCAACTCAGCAGCAGCGTCAAGCCCACGAGCGCGAATGCCAGGCTGTTGAAAAACTGCATGGCAGAGACGATGCGCGTCATCCGCAGGGCGTTGAACAGAGCGCACAGCACGTTGTGCGCAATCCACGCTCCGAGCGTCAACGCAGACAACACGACCAGGCCGCCGAACTCGTCGCCGCCGAAGATCAATTGCGAGAACCAGCGCTGAGCGAACACGGCGATCGACATGGCGCCCAGCGCCAGCAAGGCGGAGCTGGCGCCCATCCGCCGCAGGAACATCTTGAGCTGGTCGCGCTGCCGGAAGTATTCCACATAGCGCCCGAACGAGCCGGGCAGTCCCAACAGCGCCACCGGGGCGGCCATCATCAAAAACCCGAACGTCAGATCCCACTGGCCGAGTTGTTCCACGTCTAGCCAGCGGCAAAACAGCACGCCGCGCAGAAAGCCGATCAAACGCTGGGCGACGGTCAAGCTGAGCAGGATGACCACGCTGCCCGCCAGGCTGTCGATGCGCCAAGGCGGTTGCTTCGGTTCGTCAGCGACAGTTGCGTCGGCGGCGCTCATGCGTGGAGAATTTCCTTCAGTTCGGGTTCCGGCGCCAGCCGCTCGTACGGATAACGTAATACGGAAAGCTTGCGGGGATCGACGGACAGCCAGTTCTTCATTCGCAGCATGTCGTCGTCGCCGTGGATGCGCTGCAGATGAAAGGCGTCGTCGCCGGGAAAGTTGTAGCCGCCATACGCCGAGCAGACGCCCTCATAGCCGGCTTGCTTCGCCATGCGGAACGCCGCGGCGTTCAAGTTGGCATACAGTCCGTAGGGAAAGGCGAAGTATCGAATCTTCGTACCGACGGCGGCGGCCAGCTCCTCGCCGGCCGTGACGACTTCGTCATGTAAGACGTCGGGATCGCTTATCCGGCCCAAGTCGGCGTGGTTCCGCGTGTGGCCGCCGATCTCGATGCCGGCGGCGGCCATCTCGCGCAGTTGTTCCAGCGTGTTGGGAGCGAAGCAATCGCCGCACTCCACGTCGTGCGGAAAGGGAATGCCTTCGAACACGTGTCGGCTGGCCACGAAGTAGGTACACGGAATGCGCCGCGAAATCAGCAGCGGCAAGGCCTGGCGGCAGTTGTCGGCGTAGCCGTCGTCGAAGGTGATGCTGACCGCCGGACGATCGTTTCTGCCGCGGCGGATGCGAGCCTGGATTTCCGGCAGCGACACCAGGTCAAAGTGCGCTTGCAGCCACTCCATTTGCCGCGCGAACAAGTCGAACGGACAGGTCCAATCGTTGGCGCCGTAGTCGGCGACGCGGTGGTAGAACAGCACCATCAGCGGCGCCTGCCCGGCGGCGGCTGCGCGCGCATTATGCGCCGCCCGGTACGGGTAACTACCGTAGTAGTAAACGCTCAGCAAAGTTCGCTTCCAGAGGTTGTCGCACATCATTTCCGTTCCCGAGATGGCTTTCTTCCACGGACGTCAACTGACTGATTTTCGTCGCAGACGCTCCTTGGCCCGGCGTTGCCAGGCCTTCAAACACGCCGCGGCGGTCCAGACGCGGTGCCGCAGCCGTGCGGTTGCACTTCGCCCGACGACACGGATTTCCGCCAGCGGCCGCCGCTCGGCGCGCCACCACGACTTATAGGGCTCGTCGCCGCGCAAAAAGTCGAACGCGCGAAAGCCCTGGTCAATGGCTTCGCGCAAGGCGCTGATTTGCATCAGCCAGCCGGGCTTGTCCTGGGCGGCGTCGGGATCCATGCCCGACTGATAGTGATAGACGGTATCGGCCGACGAGAGATCGAACTCGGCCGCCGCCGGACGGCCGTCCAGTTCGATCCACTGCAAACGCAGCCGACCGAGTTGATGGAACCTGGTCGCCGCCAAGGCCAGAAAGTTGGCGAACCGCGGCGAGGCGAAGCAGCCCGGGTCGCCCAGGCTTTTGCGCCGCTTCTGGTGCAGCTCGTGCAGGATCTCCAGGCCGCGCTCCACCTCCTCGGCGGTGTCGGCGGTCCGCAAAACGGCGCGACCGGTTTGGAAATACCGCTTTTCCAGCGTGCGCACTCCGCCGCGACGCGACTTCGACAACCTCGACTCATAACTCTTCCAATCGCCCGGCAGCTCCAGCCGCCAGGCGCCGATGCGCTCGCGCTGGCGGACCACGTGACCGCGCAAGGCAAGTTCGCTGAGCAGCCGGCCGATGACCGGATCTTCTCGTTCAATGCCGTCCAGCTCAATCAAGTCCCAGGCGTCGCGGGCATCGCCGGCCAGCCAGTCCGCCAGTGCGCACCCCGCCGCCGCTTCGTATTCGGGCGCGGCAATGACCGTCAGGCAGTCAGAGCAGACCTGGCCGGAACCGAGGAACGACAGCACGCGGCCCCACAGCGCGCTGCGCCGCGCGTACCACGGCGCCAGGGCGACCAGCTCGCCCGCCGGATCGCGCAGCGCGAGCACGAACAGCTCCATGCCGGGCTGCCAATAGCAGCGCCACCAGGCTTCGAGCCATTCGAAGCGGCGGAAGGGGACGTCGCCCGCCAGGCGGTTCCAGTCGCGCTGCAGTCGTTGCAGATCGCCGGCGTCGCCGATGCGCTGAATGGTCAAATCGAGTTGTGCCGGCTGGGCGGTTAGCATCTAAAACGCACTGTTCCGGAAAAATGTCTGATTGCGAGCCTGCCGATCAAGCCGCTCGTACATTGACTTATCTATCCGCGCCCACGGCAGCGAGCGTGTCTGCCGAACCAACGGCAGACGTCCAGGGCCACGGCGCCTTGACCCACGAGCGAAGATTCTCCCGCGCCACCCAGACGCCATGCCGCAGCCAATCGGCGCCCCGGCCGGGCAAGACCCGGATATCGGAACACGGATAGGGGCGCGCGCGCCAGTGCGCCTTGTAAGCTTCGTCTCCCCGCAACAAATCGTAGACGCCGCAACCCGACTCAATCGCCGCCCGCAAGGTCGCCATCGTCGCCAGTCGGCCCGGCTCTTCCTCGAGCGCCGCCGGATCGATGCCCGACTGATAGGCGTAGACCGTGTTTCCGCCAAGCAGTTGGTACTCGCAGGCGACGGGGCGTGAATCGAGCTCCAGCCAGGAAAGCCGCAACAACCCTCGTTCGAAAAACTGCCAGGCGACCTCGCGATGAAATTCGGTGAACCGCCCGCTATGAAAGCAGCCGCGGTCGCCCAGGCTCTCGCGTCTGCGGCGGTGGAGATCAACGAGAATTTCGAAGGCCTGCCGGAACTCCTGTTCCGTTGCAGCGGTGCGCAGCACGGCACGGCCGCTGGCGAACAGCCGGCGCTGGAAGCGGCGCAGTTGCTTGCGATGTGATTTGGACAAACCTGCCAGGTACTCCTCCCAACGATTCGGCAATTCCACGCGCCAGCAATGTTCCGCCTGCCGCCGATCGACGATGGCGCCGCGGAGCGACAATTGTTCGAGCAACCGTCCCATCGTCTCGTCGTCATCGGCAATGCCGCCGAACTCCAGGCGGTCCCAAGCCAGCGGGCTTCCCCCGGCGTTTTCTTTTCGCAACGCGATCAGCCAGCCGGCCAAGGCCGCGGCGACTTCCGGCTCGCGACCGGCGGCGCTCAGCACCGTCAGATAATCGGAACAAACGTCGCCCGAACCGAGAAACCGCACAATCGCGCCGCGCGGCGCCTTGCGTTCCACGTACCACGGCGCCAGGGCGATCAGTTCATCGGAGGCGCCGGGAGCCGTCGCATCGTAGACCGCGGCGACGAGCAACTCGCTCGCGCGGGCCTCCGGGCCGCCGGCGCCGTAGTGCCGCCACCAGGCGCCGAGCCATTCCCACGTCAGAAAGGGAATGCCTCGCGCCAAGCGGTTCCACTCGGGCGCCAGCCTGGCGACGTCTTCCCAGTTGCTGACTCGTTCGATCCGCATCATGTAAATGTGCGACAGACCCGGTGGAAAGCAACTCGGATTGATGGCGATTGACGGAATTGCTCGCGGTTCCAGCCGCTGCAATGGTTGCCGCCGCGCAGCCGTTGCCATTAAGCAACGCCGTGGCCGGAAGGCAACGCCTTGCCAACGGTCCGGCCGGCGTGCGCCGCACTTTCGCCGTCGCGGCAAGCTGGCGTGCGAACGAGACTTGCGGCGACAACTCGCGACGGCGGGCGGTTGCTGAAGGCGCTCTGGCGCCCGCCTTGCAATGAGTCGGGTATGCACCGCATGACGAACTCAACACAGGACGAAAGCATGTCTCAAGCGACTCCTTCTCACATCCGGCCGGAAGAGATTCTTCGCGTGTTGTCTCTCTACCGCCGGCGATGGATGATACCCGCGGCGACAATCGCCTTGCTGGCTGGTCTGTACGCCGTTTTACGACCCGATACCTGGCAGGCCTCGCAGGCTTTGCTGGTCCGGCAGGAAGCCGCAGGCGATCTTTCCGACGCCGGAAAATTCCGCACCGCCGAAGACATGAAGGCCACTCAGGAAACGATCCTGGAAGTGGCCAAGAGCCAGGGCGTGTTGAAACAAACGCTGGAAGCAGTCGGGCCGCCCGCCGGCGTCTCCCCGCAGAACTGGCCGCAGCCTCTGGACGTGGCCGAGTTTGCCAAGCTGATTTCGCTTTCGCCGCCCAAGGGGGCCGAATTCGGCAAGACCGAGGTGCTGTACCTGACGGTCGAAGACCACGATCGGAGCCGCGCAATCGCCCTGGCCACCGCGCTGTGCGACCAGTTGGAAAACCGCTTCCAGCAGCTCCGCGACGCCAAATCGCAAAGCATGATTGACGAACTGGCCAAGGCCGTAGCCTTGACCGAAGACGACCTGCAGGCCGCCACCGGCCGGCTGGCGAAGATGGAAAAGGAAGTCGGCGGCGACCTGGCCGAACTGCGCAGCCTGCACGAGTCGTTCTCGGGCGACAGCGACCTGCGACGCATGACGACGGAACTGGAAGCCGAGCTGCGTCAGGCCCAGTTGGATGAGCGCAACCATAATGCCCTGTACCACCTGCTCAGTTCGTCCCGCGTCGATCAGGGCCGGCTGCTGGCCACGCCCAGCCGGCTGCTGGAATCGCAGCCGTCGTTGAAGCGGCTGAAGGAAGGTCTGGTCGACGCTCAGCTCCGTACGGCCCAACTGGCCGGCGGCATGAGCGAAGCGCACCCGAAGGTCAAGGCCGCCCGCGAAGCCGAACAGGAAATCAGCCGTCACCTGCACAATGAACTGGCCAGTGCCTTGCGAGGCGTGAAGGTCGATCTGAATCTGGCGAAGGAACGAGTTAAATCGTTGGCTGATCAATTGGCGTCGTCCCACCAGCGACTGGAGCGTCTGGCCGGGGCCCGGGCCGAATACACGAACCTGGTGGCCGAGGTCAAGCACCGCACGTCGCTGGTCGAAGCGGCTCGCCGCGACCTGGCCGAGGCCCGCAGTTGCCAGGCCGGCGCCCACTGCGCCAGCCTGATGAACCGCATCGACGGTCCCGCCACGGGCGTCTGGCCGATCGGTCCCAGCCGCAGCGTGATTGTGCTGGCCGGACTGGTCGGCGGGGTTCTGACGGGCGTCGGCATTCTGATGTTGACCGTGCCGGGCATCCCCGCGGCCGAGCCTGCCGCCGCCGCGCCGAAGCAAGCTCCGCAACGAGCCCCGCAGCCGACGATTCCTTACCCGACGCCGGAACTGGCGCCGGCCGCCTGCGTGGCGAGCGGCGAGCTATCCTTTCGCAGGGTGCTGGAAAAAAGCCTGTTGGGCAAAGTCGCGTCGCTGTAGGCAGCGGCAAAGAGCATCGTCAGCAGCGGCAATTCAGCTTCGCCCTGCCCATTCCGTCCTCGCCCGGCCTGTTCGGACCAGCGAGAGCTGAGGGGGCAGGGCGAAGTCGTTCTCGAAAACTTCCACCTTGAAGACTTACTCAGACCCGTAGTAACGCATGCACGCCATCATCATCGTTGCCGGCCTGGCGGCCCTGATCTGGGGCGTGATGTTTTCGCTGCGAGGCGGATTGCTGGCCGGAGCGTTGATGGTGTTGTTGGCCGGAACCTGTTTCGGCTTTCCGTTCTTTCATCTCTCCGGCGGCCCGTTGCCGCTGACGGCCGATCGGTTCTTGTGGGCCGCGTTGATGGCCCAGTACGTCGTATGGCGAGCACGCGGCTGGGCCGACGCCAAACCGCCGGGCAAGACGGAGTGGCTGTTGATCGCTTTGGTCGGCGTCATGTTCGTGTCCACGCTGACCCACGACTGGAGTATTCGCGGCAATCAGCCGGCGGCCTGGCTGGTGTTCTTCTATCTGATGCCGGTCGGCCTGTACTGGGTGGTCCGCGAGGCGAAAGCCAGCGAGCGAGCCGTCCTGGCCATGTTCGGCGGCCTGGCCTTGTTCGGGCTGTACTTGTCGGTCACGGCCTTCGCGGAAACGCGGCAATGGTGGTCGGTCGTGTTTCCCAGGTACATCGCCTCGCGCGAGTATCCGGAGTTTTTTGGTCGCGGCCGAGGACCGCTGTTGAACCCGGCCGGACTGGGTTTTGTGTTGAGCCTGTGCTGGTCGAGCATGCTGCTGTTCTGGCCGCGCGTGGGCCGCGGCGGCAAAGCGGCCATCGTGTTCTTCTCGCTGATTTATGCGGCCGGCGTTTATGCCACGTTGACGCGCTGCGCGTGGATCGGCGCCGCCGGGGGCGTGTTGATCGTAGTCGGCCTGTCCGTGCCGCGAACGTGGCGTGCGCCTTTGTTGGCGGGAACATGCCTGATGACGATGGTGCTGGGCGCGACCCAGTGGGAACACTTCATGGCCTTTAAACGCGACAAGGGATTGAGCGAGCAGGAGACGGCCGAGTCGGCCAAACTGCGGCCGATTCTGGCGATGGTGGCTTGGAAGATGTTCCTCGACCGCCCGCTGCTGGGCTGCGGCTTCGGCCATTATCGCGACGAATTCGTCTACTACCTTGACGACCGCTCGACCGACTTGCCGCTGGAAAAGGCCCGGCCGTACGTGCAGCACAATGTGTTCCTGGCCTTGCTGGCTGAAATTGGCCTGATCGGCATGGGGCTGTTCATTGCCATGCTGAGCTTGTGGACTCGCGACGCGTGGCGGTTGTGGCGAGCGGCGGAAGCTCCGTTGTGGGCCCGACAGCAAGGGCTGCTGTTTCTTGCCATGCTGGGAAGTTACTTCACTAACGCCATGTTTCACGATCTATCGATTATTCCGATGGTCAACATGTTCCTGTTTTTCATGGCAGGACTGACCAGCAACCTGAGTTGGCGCGCGCAGAGCGCGGCTGCCGCCCGGCCGGCCCCCGCTGCGACCTCGACCGTCACTCGCCGCGGCGGTTACGCTTCGGCGTAAGCCTGGCACATTCGTGCAGATCGGGCGTCTGCCGTGCTCCAGAGCGTCGAACGAGCGGCGATTGTCTGGAAGCGATCCGGCACACGCAGGACCGCACGTGCTTTGAAAGTGCGACGCAACTGCGTAGCTTCGTATAACGACCCGCACTCTCCGCACAACCGGCGCCGTCCATGGAAGCTGCCGGTCACAGGGGCGGCTTGCATTCTTCTGTCTCCGCTGTTCGTCCTGCGTGGCGTCTCGGCGACGCAGTGTTGAGGAAAAACGACGTCCGGCGGCGAGGCCTGCCCGAGTGAGATTGCCGGCGATTCGGCAAAAGTCATTGCCACGTTGCGCCTTAGCGCACGGCGCAGAATCTCTTCGTGTCGCAGGCATGCACTTTGCTTTTCTCTCCTCGTACCCATCTCAACGTTCGGCGGAACACCGAACGAGGTCCCTGCTACCCACGTACGAGGTTTGATTCCCATGGCGGAAGCCAGCACTGCAACGGTTCTCGAGTTTTCTCCCGGCTACGCTCCCTCGAATTCGCGCATCGGGCCCTTTGTCGAACGTCGCGCCGTGCCTCGCGGCGTCGGCGCCGCAACGACGGTGCTGGACCTGCCGCTGAACCCGCAGACGCTGGCGCCGGTGGAATCCCGGACCGCGCAGCTTTGGCCGTCGATCGCGGCGGAAGGAAACCTGAGCCTGATCTATCAGACG